>JAAYWH010000043.1 GCA_012516785.1 Methanomicrobiales archaeon | reverse complement strand
TGACAATCTTCCCGTCCTTGACGGCAACATCCGCCTTGTCTCCCTTGATCCCCTGGACCGGGTCAAACACATACCCGTTCCTGATCAGGTACTCGGTGGCAGTCATCAGGCTACCCCCATCAGTTCGCCAAGCCGCTTGTTAACCCGGGTCAGGAACTCGGTGTCAGTCAGGACACCTTCCGGTGGATCAACGACTTTTCGGGCATCGATCGGCACGTTGTCCATCCGGTAACAGTTCCCTCCCACTTCTACACCAACAAACGCCACTGGTACGTGGAGTTTTGAGATCTCGCTGGTCGGCGTGATGTGGGGATCAACGCAGACCGAGGGCAGTTGCGAAATCTTCTTTACGGAGCTGATCGGGAAATGGGCGCCGGGATCACTCCCAAGGACAAACACCGCGTCCACTTCGCCCCGCCGGAGCAGGTCGTTTGACGTGGTCTCCCCCGGGTTGTAGCGGGCAAATCCTCTCGAGAGGTCGACACAGTAGGGGTACCCGAACTGCCAGCCGAGCACCTGGCCGGAGCCGGTAACGTTGTAGTGACCACGCATGGCCATGATGCTGAACTTCGTGAACTCATTCATGTCCTTCGTGAGCATGATCGCCTCATCGATGTTATGGTTCTTCGAGAGCGTCTGGGTGACTCCCATGCCGAAGAAGATGATCCCGAACCGCCCGCTCTTCAGCAGCTCCGCAGCCTCGTAGATCTTCTCTTTCGGGATGCCGGCAACCGTGTCGGGCAGCGGTTCATTCCGGACGGCAACGCGGAGTGCGCTCAGCAGTTCATAATCCCGGCCCTGCTCGATCTGGAAGTGGATGTCCGCCATCTTTGCGGTATCCGTGACCCGCGGGTCCACAACGATCACTTTCCGGTTCTTGTGCCCTTTGTTCACGAAGAATCCTCGCGGGAAGATCGAGTATCTCGACTGGTGCCGCGGATGCGCATGAGTTGGGTTGCAGCCCCAGAAGATGATCCGGTCGGCTCGGTTCTTGATCTCCCCGAGCGTGCAGCTGGGGATGCCGACGTCCTGGACGGCTATCAGCGTGGTGCCATGGCAGACGGTCGCGGTGTTATCCACAATCGCCCCTGCTTTCTCGGCGATCTCGTGCCCGACACTCTGTGCCTCGCAGCTGGTCGAACTCCACCCGTACATCAGCGGTTTTCTGGCCTTCGCAAACATCTGGGCAGTATACTCCACGGCCTCGTCATAGGTGACTTCCTTGTAACTGCCGTCCGGCTGCTGCATCCGCGGGCGCTTGACCCGGTCCTTGGACTGGGCGTGCATGAACTTCTCTGCACCAATCGCACACGCATTGTAGACGTCAACGATTGTCTTGCCGTCATCGGAGACCTCCACCTCAAGATCGTCGCACAGCGTCCCACAGAAGGGACAGACCACATCGGTCACTGTCTTGGTCATCAGATCTCACCCCGGCATTTTTTTTGCACAAGCTCCACAGAGCTCAGCACCTTTTCGTTCATCGCTATCTCAACCTCGATCGGGACACCCTTGAATGTCGGCATTCCGGTGGAGTAGGTATTGGGGTCCGTGACAGAGTTTGCCCATGGTCCCATGGGAATGTAGGCAAGGCCGGGATGGGGGCCCTGAGTGGCCTCCACTGCCTTGACCACCACACTCCCGTGTTTACTGGTCACGCGGACGTTGGTGTTCCGCCAGGCACCGAGTTTCTTGAGATCGGAAGAGTCCATCTCGATGATGCCGCAGGCCTTGGTATAGGCGTCTTTCTCTTTCCCGCCTTCCATGGCCACACCCTGCTGGATGGTACGCCCACTGATCAGATTCAATGCAACTTTGGTCAATTGATCCGACCCCCCTTACGGTGCGAGCTCTTTGAGGGGATTAGGGCCAAGATCGGTGACAGTCTTAACAACGTCCTCAACGACTTTTGCCCATTTTGCACCCTCGGATGCAGATACGAATGTCATCCGGAGTCTCTTGTCCTCAAGACCTATGTTCTTGAGCAGGCTCTTTACCATGAACATTCGCTTTGCACCCTTGTAGTTTCCTTCGAGGTAATGGCAGTCCCCGAAGTGGCAGCCGGAGACAAGGACACCGTCAGCTCCATCAGTGAATGCCTTGAGGATAAAGAGGGGGTCCACACGCCCGGTGCACATGACACGGATGATCCTGATATCGGGAGGGTACTGGGTGCGGGCACTGCCTGCAAGGTCAGCGCCGGCATAGGAACACCAGTTGCAGATGATTCCCATGATTTGGGGCTTCCATTCATCTGCCATTACTTTGCACCCCCGATAAGGAATGCATCAATCTGAGCGATGATCTGCGGGGTAGCAAAGTGCTGCATCCAGATGGCGCCACCCGGACAGAACCCTCCGCAGGTTCCGCATCCTTTGCATTTCGCTTCGGTGACCTGCATGACCGTCCTGCCTTCTTTCTCAACGAGAGACAGTGCCTGGTACGGGCAGAGGTTCACGCACATGCCGCACCCTGCACATTTCTCTTCGATGCACTGGGCAAAGTAGGGCTCAAGCTCCACCTCTCCCTTGTGAATGGGGATGCTTGCTGCAGAGGCTGCCCCTTCTGCCGAGGCAACAGTATCTGGGATATCCTTGGGTCCCTGGCAGACCCCTGCAAGGAAGACTCCTGCGGTAGTTGTCCCGCATGGGTTCAGCTTGGGGTGGGCTTCGAGAAGCCATCCATCCATCGAGCGTGAGACACCGAATAATTTCCTCGTGCGATCAGTCTCTGCCGAGGGCTCAACGGCAGCTGCGAGCACCACCATGTCGACCTCGAGTTTGATTGGCCGGTTGAGGAGGGTATCCTCGGCATTGATCAAGAGGTTCTTCGTATCCGGATCCTCAAGGACGTTTGCCACCCTTCCTCTCATGAACTTGGCGCCTTCATCCTGGATGCGGTAGTAGAACTCCTCATACATCTTCCCGAAGGACCTGATATCCATGTAGAATATGTAAGGCTGTACCCCTGGGATCTTCTCGATGATCTGGTGGGCATGCTTGAGGGAGTACATGCAGCAGAACCGCGAGCAGTAGGGTTTTCCAACGCCGGTATTATCACGGGAACCTGCACAGAGCAGGAAGGCGACCTTCTTTGGTGTCACCCCGTCACTTGGACGAACAAGGTGCCCGCCGGTCGGCCCTGATGCACAGATCAGCCGCTCGAACTCGAGACTGGTCACCACGTTCTCGTACTTCTTGTAACCCCATTCCTCCTTCTTTTCGATCGGGAAGAGATCATATCCTGTTGCGAGGATCGCAGTACCGACCTTGACTTTGACCAGTTCATCCTTCATCTCGAGGTCGATAGCCTTCTTTTCGCCACATGCTTCGACGCAGAGCCCGCACTTTATGCACGAGTCCCAGTCAACGGTGTAGATAAGGGGCACGACCTGGGGGTGATAGATATAAATCGCCTTGCGGGGCTTCATCCCCATCTCGAAGGGGTTCGGCTTGATGACCGGGCAGACCGCTTCACAATCGCCGCAACCATTGCAGCCGCCACCCACAATTCCTTTTGCCTCTGCCTCTGCAGGAGTGAGCACGCCACGGGCTTTCCTCCGGATGGTAACCTCGAAATTGCCGATATATCCTTCGACATTCTCAACCTCAGCGCAGGTCATCAGATCGATGTTTTCAGCCCTCCCGACATCCACCATCTTCGGGGTGAGGATACACTGGGAACAATCGAGGGTGGGGAACGTCTTGTCAAGCTGGGACATACGTCCGCCGATGGTCGGGTTCTTCTCAATAAGGTAGGTCTTGATCCCGGCATTGGCGAGGTCGAGTGCGGCCTGCATGCCTGCAATCCCTGCACCAACCACCATGGCTGCGTGCTCAACGGGAACGGTCTTCGGGATGAGATCCTGCAGGAGCGACGCTTTCGCAACGGCGATCCGGATAGCATCCTTGGCCTTATCGGTGGCACCTTCACGGTCATGCATGTGCACCCACGAGCCCTGCTCGCGGATGTTGGCCATCTCGAACCGGAACGGGTTCAGCCCTCCTTCCTTGGTGGCGGTCCTGAACGTTGGTTCATGCAGACGTGGTGAACAGGCTGCCACCACAATGCCGGTCAGATCGTTCTCTTTAATAGCAGCAATAATCTTTGACTGACCCGGGGTGGAGCACATGTATTGATAGTTGTCTGCAAATGCAACGTTTGGCAGGCTCTTTGCATACTCCTGCACATCGGGGATGTCAACTGATCCGGCAATATTGGTACCACAGTGACAGATGAATACACCGACGCGGGCCTTTTTCTGCTCAGTCGCGGGAGCTTTTACGGCGGGTGCCTTCTCAGTCTTTGCTGATACAGCTGCCTTGGGTGTTTCCTTTTTCTTGGAAGCAGTCTCTTTCTTTGTCTTCTTTTCTGCCATCTTCTCTCCCTCCTTTACAGGACCTTCTGCAGGAATGGTTCGCAGCTGATGCCATGGAGGTCAAGTGCGAGCTCCTGCGGGCTCATTCCCTGTGCCAGTCCCAGCAGCTCACAATAGTGGAGCACAGGCAGGTTGTATTTCACCCCGAACTTCTCTTCAATCTCGATCTGTCCCCTGTCAAACTGGAGCTGGCAGAACGGACAGACTTCGGTGAGGGCATCCACGCGGGCCTCTTTCAGATTGATCATTTTCTCATTGGTGATATCCAGTGAGTGGACAAGATCGTATCCTCGGACCCCGCCACCTGCGCCGCAGCAGAGCATCTTATTTCGGTATTCGACGGGTTCTGCGCCGAGTGCTCCCACCATCTCTTCCAGCCAGGTTGGGTGTTCGGTGGTGCCGAAGTGTCGCTCCTTCCTTGGTTTCATCAGGTGACAACCATAGTGAACGGCAATCCTCGTTCCCTCAAGTGAAACTTTCACACTGTCACGGATTTTCTGGACACCGACAATCTCAGGATCGTAAAAGAGTTCCGCGAGGTGCCAGACATCGATGGTCCCTTTAAATTCCATGTCGATGGTCTTGAGGACCTCATTCACCTTCTCCTTCAGTTCCTTGTGGTGCTTGAGCTTGTGGTTGACTTCCCAGATTGATTTGTAGCAACCATTGCATATCAGGGCGATGTCCTTCTTCATCTGCTCGGCAAGGCAAAGGTTCCGTGCAGCCATGGCATACCAGATTTCAAGGGAAATTGAACCGAATGCACCTGGTGCCGGGCAGCAGCTGGCCCCCTCAAGATCAAGCAGCTTGATACCAAGCTTCTCTGCGGTCTTGTAGGATGCGGATTCTGCGCCAGGGTAGCGGTTCGGGGCAATACAGCCAAGGAAAAATGCATATTCACGCATCAGTCTTCACCCCTCTCTCTCTTTGACAATCCTGTCTGCGTTCTTCTTGAGTTCATAGTAGTCGATGATCTTCTGGATTCCTTTGACATATTGCGGGAAAGCATGGGTGGTTGGTGGTTCGGGATTCATCCCAAGCTTCTTGCGTGCTGCACGGTTCACATCGTTGTTCGGAACACCATGACCAGTGGTGTAAATGGCCTGGACGGTCTTTAAGAAGTTCACCGGGATGATGTCTCTCTTGAATGCGAGGTTCCTCATCGCCATGATCACATCGGTCGGAGCGATATCCCTGGGGCAGCGGTCGGTGCAGCTGTAGCAGGTGGTGCAGAGCCAGAGATCGGGGTCAGTGAGGGCTTCCTCTTCAAGGCCGAGGAGCGCTCTCCTGACAAACTTCCGGATCCGGTATGAGCTGCGGGGCGCTGAAGGGCATGAAGCTGTACACGTCCCGCACTGGTAGCACATGTGGGGGATGCTCATTGAGAGTTTTTCAACGGTCTTTGTGAATTCGGGGTGGCGCTCATCTTCATAGAGACGGGTGTCAGCGAGTTTCTTATCGAGTGCTTCAGGGTATCCTTTCGTTCTTGGCATGTTGTATCCCCTCACGCCTTCTCCATCATTTTCAGCTGTACGCTCCCGGGGGTCTCCTCTTTGACCTTGGAGGTCCTGGGGGTGCACAACTTCTCCTTGATTTTATTGAAAAGATCGGTCTCCTTGCCCTTGACGCGGATGCCAGTCCGGTGGAGCCTGATGATGTCCTCGCCGGGGCAGGCATTCACGCATGCACCGCAGAGGATACAGAAGTCTTTGTTTACTGCGATGGTGGGTTCCACTTTTCCTTTCATCTGGCTGGCGGGAACCGAGGATGGCAGGTAGATTGCATTTGCCGGGCAGACCTCGACACAGGTTGAACAGCCTCCGGGGCACTTCTCCGGGGCAAACTCGATGTCTCCCTCAAAAAGCTTCTCAACGGTAATGGCCTCGGTCGGGCAGCTCCGCGAACACCAGGTGCAGGTACAACACATCTTCTGGTCAATGTCAACCTGACCCTCCAGTTTATCACTCTCGACCTCCCGCTCGACGGTGATGCACTCCTCGGGGCATGCTTCCACGCAGACCTTGCATGCATCGCACTTCGTCTCGTCCCAGACCACTTCACCTTCGACCTTTCCCGACTCTGCGGTGAAAGGCTTGTGCTTGACGGTAATTGCCGGGCAGAGTGCCCCGCAGATACCGCAGAGGGTGCACTTCTCATCGTCTACCTTGAACGTGGTCTTGGTTTTGATGGCCAGCTGACGTTCTTTCCCATCAGTCCGGGTTCCTTCAAATTCGGTCACATCCCGATCGATGGCATCTCTCGGGCACACTTCCTCGCAGATGGTACATCTGACGCACTTTTCATCGTCAATATCTGCCACCATGTCATAGGTCGGGAAGCCCTCTTTTTCCACAATGGGGAGACGCTCCTCACCGTCAATCTTCAGTGTCAGTGCATTAAACGGACACATGACGACGCAGACTCCGCAGTAGGAACATTTTGCCTCATCGATATCTACGGGCGCTGCGTATGAGACCGCGCCTCGCCTTGTGGCACCGACAAGGCCGAGTACGATTGCCTCTTCAGGGCAGGCTTCGACACAGATACCGCACCCGGTGCAGACCTCGGAATTGAGGATCAGGTGGTTCACCTGCTGGAGAAGCTTCTGCTCCTGGATGACATTGACGCCATCCCGCTTCTTTGAGAATTTTGGAAACAGTGTCATTCAATAACCTCAAGTTTGTCCATGTTCGGAACGTTAACCAACTTTGGCCTCCGATGTTACCGACCCGCGTCCCGCCAGCCGGATCACATCATGTGGACATGCCTCGACGCAGACTCCGCATCCGGCACAGAGCTCGGATTTGAAGTCGATTACCATCGCTTTCCCGTGCTTCACCTTGTAGATCTTCTCGTTTGTCGCAGGATCTATGGTGAAGAGTTCAAGCGCATCAACGGGGCATGCGACCACACAATTATTGCAGCCGGTACAACGCTCCATGTTAACGTGCAATGCAAATGCCATGCTTGTATCACGCACCAGCTTTAGATCGATTCAAAAATCGACTATAAAAGAATGGTTAAATTATACACATAAACCTGTCTAAATCCCACCTGCGTTCAGGCCGTTTTATCCAGACACTGGTAAATAAAAAACCGTTTATTGATACTATAATTAATCGAATATGAATAAAGAACCGCCTAATCTGGCTGCGCTTCGTTAAGTACTAACATCAAATAGGAAATTATATATAATACACATCCCTTACCCATCCTCCCTAAAAAATAATTGTACTTCCTTATACCGTTTTGCCCCGATGGGAAAAACATAGGTGCTCTTTTTTTCCGTGCAGGTGGCAAGCCTTGATAGAAAGGTAATTAGAAAATTTATTCTAGCACTATCCTACTATCTTTGGTATAAAAAAGAGGAATTTCATGGAGATACACGGAGTACCAATTGATGATACCTACGCGGAAGCCTTCCCCACATGGATCTCCCGGATCATCATCACCGCAGTGAACACGGAATGGGCCCGGAAAGCGGCGACCGAAGCCACGGGTTTTGCGACATCGGCAATCGGATGCCCCTGCGAGGCCGGGATCGAGAGTGAACTCAGGGCAGACCAGACCCCTGATGGAAGACCCGGTGTGTCGATCCTGATCTGCGCTGCAAAGAAGAAGCTGAAAGAGCAGGTGGTCGAGCGTCTCGCTGAATGTGTCCTTACCTCTCCTACCACCGCAGTGTTTGATGGTCTTCCCCAGGCGGCAGAAAAGATTGCGGTCAAACTCCATTTCTTCGGGGACGGGTACGAGTACCAGAAAGAAGTCGGTGGCAGGAAATGCTGGGTCATTCCTATCATGGAAGGCGAATATATCGGCGAAGAAGAATTTGGTATTGTGAAAGGGGTTGCAGGAGGCAATTTCTTTGTCATGGGAGAGAACCAGATGGCGGCACTCATGGGAGCCCAGACTGCAGTGGAGGCTATCAATAAGGTCTGCGGGGTCATCACGAGTTTCCCGGGGGGCGTGGTGGCGAGCGGTTCCAAGGTAGGTTCAAACAAGTATAAATTCATGCCGGCTAGTACCAACGAGAAGTACTGCCCGACGATACGCGAGAAGGTTCCGGACAGCAAGGTCCCGGCAGGAATAAAAGGAGTGTACGAGATTGTTATCGATGGGATAGATGAGAAATGTGTAGGTGAAGCAATGGCGAAAGGGATCCATGCCGCCTGCACGGTTCCGGGGGTAAAATATATCACCGCCGGTAACTTTGGCGGATCTCTTGGCCCGTACAAATTTGAACTGAACAAAATCCTCTAATTTTTTCTCCCCCAACCGTTTCAATCAGGATTAAATATCTTGTTGCCGATTATTTTGTTAACGATATTTTCGGCAACGAAAATATGGGTCTGAGACTGTCATCTCGCGGGAGCGTTTTTTGCTCATGGCAAAAAGGAGAAAAGAAGCTGATGCATGCCCAGAACTCCGGATTTCAGAAGGGCCGGAGTCATCGCCTAAGGGAGAGGATGAGGACGAGCTGCCCGGGAATCCGTATGAAATACGGTATCCCGGGATTGTGGCTCTTGCCGATGAAAAAGGAACAGCGATCGAACTCATCGAGTTTTTTGACTGCATTGGTGGCGCCATGTGGTCAAGGCATCACTATGTCGGGAGCCCGCTGGTCCGGTCTGCCCGGAATGTAGGGGCATCAATCCGATACCTCCTCAGCCCGGGAATCGCGAATCTGGATCTGCAGGGGTCGTCCTTCCCTGCCGGGATTTGTGGAGCAGAAATCGGCGATGATGAGATCGCCATATCCTATATCGGGCTTGGCGGAGGAGGGGTGGGCGCTTCTGCCGGCCGATCCTATGCAGGGGGTGTCATACGCCACCAGACCGATCCTTCGGGAGGGGGCAGAAAGGCAGGTGCAACGATCTGGCTCCCCAGGATGCAGAGGGTCCTGATTGGAGTTGACGATACCGATACCCCTGATCAGGGGGCAAGCTGGACGCTTGCCCATAATATTGCGCGGGCAGTTGAAGATGAAACGGCACGGTACCTCTCGCATACCATAGTGCAGCTCTTCCCCGTTCCGTACCGGACCAAAAATTGTGTCAGTATCGTCTGCGAATTTGCCTCCGCCAACCCCGGGCAGCTGGTCGCCAGGTTCCACAACCTGCTCCGGAAGTATACGCTCTCGGATGAAACAGGGATGGCGGCGTTCACAGGGTTTGATCCATCCCCTCTCCTCCCCTTTGCCTGGATGGTAAAGAAAGGAGAGGTTCAGCGCGATCTCCTGCCCGAGATGGAGGGAGGGCATCTGGAACTGATCATGAAAGGGAGAGGAATCATTGGTGCGGTCGCTGCGATTCCGTTCTACACCCGTTTTGAGGAGGCGCTCTCGTTATGGACTGGCCAGAGCTGAAGGCAAGGCTCCTTGCGGAAGGGACGGTCCGCCTCACAGGAAAACCTGCATCCCGGTACCAATCCTCATCCACTGCCGGTCCGGGTGCGGGAACCGGGGGTTCGGTGTTTTTCTCCTGCGGCAGAGGCCGGGTCAGGCTCGCAATTGATCAGAACAGCTCCCTCGAGATTGTTCATCTTGGATCCGGGAGAGCTCTCCTGAAAGCCTGGAATCTTGAAATAGGGGGTCGGCTCGAACCCATTGCGCTCCACTGTCCGGGGCAGGCGTATATCACGGTCACCGGGGGGTGTATATACCGCTGCAAATACTGCGAGGTCCCGGCAATCGATGCAGGAAGAAAGAGCCCTGAAGATATTGAAGCGATGGTTGAAAACGTACGGGACAATATTCACTCAATCTCCCTGACAAGCGGGATGCTGCAGAGCGTCGAGGAGGAAGAGGAGTATGTCATCAAGGTGACTGGGAGGCTGCAACGGTTCGGTCTCCCGATTGGAGTCTCAATCTTTCCCGGCAAAGGTACTGCAGAGCGGCTGCATGCTGCCGGGGTAACTGAAGTGAAATTCAATGTCGAGGCGGCAACGGAGCAGTTATTCACGGAGATGTGCCCGGGACTTTCGTACCGTTCCGTATGGGACGCCCTTGAGGATTCCGTACCTTTGTTTGGGAGGAACCATGTATTCTCCAACCTTATCATCGGACTCGGTGAGACAGATGAAGAGGCAGAGTGCTGTATCGAGAACCTTTGTGGACGTGGAATCATCCCTGTCCTCCGGCCGCTCAATCCCGCCCGGGAGTTATCAGGGTTCAGCCGACCCTCTGCCGAACGGCTCCTCCGCCTCTTTGCGTTCCATACCGAGGCACTCTCCGCTGCAGGGCTTGATCCCTGTCGTGCTCTCACCATGTGTCTCGAATGTACCGGGTGTGACCTGGTGCCGGGGAGGGACAGAGCGGAATGAAAGGATTTGAGGTGCTGGCCTCTGCCCTTTCCCGGAGTGCTGATCACTGCTATGCGGTCCCGGGATATCCGGTCACGGAACTTTCAGCGATGGCAAAGGCCGAACCGGTGATTGCGGAGAAGGTCGCACTCGAGTATGCTCTCGGCGACTCGATCATGGGGAAGAGGGCGGCCGTCATAATGAAGAACGTGGGACTGAACAACGGTGCCGATCTCCTTGTCCAGGCAACAACCCAGGGATTGGCCGGGGGAGTGGTTATCGTTGCTGGGGACGATCCCATGGCAGCAGGTTCCACGAACGCGATGGACTCCCGTTATTTTGGCGAGCTGGCACAGACCCCCGTACTCGAGCCTGATCCGGAGGTCTGTTCTGCAAGTGTTGAGGAAGCATTCTCAGTTTCAGAATCATTCTCCCGGATCGTCATCCTCCGGGTTACTCCCCAACTGGTGTTTGGCGAGGCCGTGGCGACTGCTGTTCCGCGGACGCCCGGGGAAGGGAAGGTTGCCGATCCCCGCCTAACCATGAAAGGAAGGGTGGATCAGGCGGACTCGTATCTCCCCGGGATGTTTGCATGGTCAGCGAGGAGCCGGCTGAACCGGATGAAAGGCGGTGTTGCAGGGGTCGGAGCTGCCGAAGGCGATTCGCGGATTGTGACCGTCTACCCTCCCCCTCCCGGACTGGCCGGATTCACCCGGATAAATGAGATCGGCAGACCGTTTGTTGCCGAACACCTGGCGGTTGTTCCCCCTGCAGCAATCCCTCCGCCACAGACATCGGAGAGCAGGGGCTTTTACCGGACATTTTGTCGAAACTGCCCGTTTATTCCGGTGTTTGACATCATGAAGAGGAAAGGGATACAGGCAATCGCTGATGCAGGATGTTCAATCCTGGCGCTGAATCCTCCTTACCGTATCGCAGGCGCCAGCTATGGTCTTGGGAGTGCCATCGGGGTTGCTGCCCGGAGCACGCATGTTGCCCTGATAGGCGACTACGCACTCCTGCATTCGGGGCTCCAGAGCCTCATCGATGTGTATGAAAAGCGACTGTCCCTCCTCTGCATCGTGCTCGAGAACCGGTGCATGGGAATGACCGGGGGGCAGGAGGCTCCGTCCCCCTGCAAATACATCAGGTGGGCAGATCCGCTCGTAGTCAGGGCATCGGCCACAGAACAACTCGAAGAATTGATTACCATTCCGGAAGAGCCCGTTACTCTCATCGTTCAGGGAACCTGCCCGGAAGGGAGACATCATGAAACCGTGGAATATTGAGATCTGTGATGTGACACTCAGGGACGGGGAACAGACCCCTGGGGTTTCATTCTCCTGCGAGGAGAAACAGGCGATCGCCTCAAAACTCGATGAGATCGGGGTGGAAGTGATCGAAGCCGGGTTCCCCGTTGTATCGCCCTATGAGAGACAGTGTGTAAAGACGGTTGCAGGGATGGGGCTTGATGCCCGGATCTGCTGCCTGGCACGGGCGCGTAAAGGGGATGTCGAGGCGGCAGTTGACTGTAATGTGGACATGGTGAGCATCTTCATAGCCACCTCTGATCGGCATATAAGGCACAAGTACCATAAGCCCAGAGAGGCCGTGCTCGAAGAGGCGCTCCAGATGGTTGATTTTGCCAGGGACCACGGGCTCGCCGTTCGTTTCGCGGCTGAAGATGCTTCGCGCACCGACATGGAGTTCCTCCTTGAAGTGTACCGGGGCGGTGCTGATCATGGTGCTGACCTTCTCAGTTTTGCTGATACCGTAGGCAGCCTGGTCCCCATGCAGATGTTCAGGATAATGAGCACGCTGGTCTCCACGGTCGACCGGCCTTTTTGTGCCCACTGTCACAATGACATGGGTTGTGCTACGGCCAATACGGTCACGGCTGCAGAAGCGGGGGCTTTTCAGCTCCATACCACGGTCAACGGGATCGGGGAGCGGGCAGGGAATGCCGCGCTTGAAGAGGTGCTGGTGGCGCTCCGCATGAACGGGGGTGTGGACCGGTATGATCTCTCCCATCTGTGTGATATCTCAACGATGGTCCAGGCCTATTCAGGCATTTCCCTTCAGAAGACGAAAGCGGTGGTCGGGGAGCATGCCTTCTCTCATGAAAGTGGTATCCATATCGCCGCGATACTCGAAGATCCCCAGACCTATGAGTACTTCCTGCCTGACATGGTCGGGGGAGAACGGCGTTTCATCCTCGGGAAGCACACCGGCAAAAAGGCGCTCGAGCATGTCGTGGCAACCCTCGGGTACTCGCTCTCGGAACAACAGATCTGCAAAGTGCTCGATGAAGTGAAGGAACTCGGGGAGAGTAAGTGCGGTATTACCCCTGAGACCCTCACTGCCCTGATACGGCATGTAAGGAAGGAGCAGTAAACGATGCCAACCCTGTCAGAGCGGATCCTCACAGGAGGCGCGGGGGAGTATGTTGATCGCGAGGTGGATCGTGCCTATGTGCATGATGGCACGGGAGTATTGACCTACGAGACGTTCCGGGCACTTGGGGTCACTGAAGTGAGCCATCCTTCCCGGGCATATGTCCTCTTTGACCATATCGTGCCGGCGAACAATTCCACCACCGCAGATCTCCAGCACGAACTGCGGAACTTTGCCAGCTCTTCGGGACTCCAGTTCTCTGATATCGGTGGCGGGATCTGCCACCAGCTCATGGGAGAGGGGATCGCACTCCCCGGCGAGATCATTGCCGGCGCCGATTCGCATACCTGCACCCTCGGAGCTTTCGGAGCATTTTCGACGGGCGTGGGGGCTACAGACATGGCGGCGATCTTTGCATCCGGGATGACCTGGTTCAGGATACCGGCTACGATAGGGCTGGTCCTTTCAGGCTCTCTCTCCGGCGGAGCCGAAGCAAAAGATCTTGCCCTCACGTACGTTGCCCGGCTCGGCATGGATGGGGCCACCTACCATGCCCTCGAATTCATCGGAGAAGGCATATCCTCCCTCTCTATGGACTCGCGCATGACGATCTGCAGCCTTTCGGTTGAAACAGGGGCAAAAACCGGGATGTTCTATGCCGATGAAGTGACCCGTGCGTACCTCCAGTCGTACGGCCACGAAACCGCGGTGCAGGACCCGCCAGACTGCGCATACTCCCAGGAGTATACGTTCGATCTCGAAGCGATCGAACCGGTGATTGCCGTCCCGCCCCGCGTGGATACCATCAGGCCCGTCGATGAGATGGCGGGAATCCCCCTTGACCAGGTTTTTGTCGGCACCTGCACAAACGGGCGGTATGAGGATCTCTTCCGTTTTTCCTCGATAGTCCGCGGCAAAAAGGTGAAGATACGGACCATCATCGGCCCTGCATCAAGGAAGGTCCTTTGCAAGGCAGCCGAAACCGGCGTTTTGTCAGATCTCATCACCGCAGGCTGCACGGTGCTCCCGCCAGGATGCGGTCCCTGCCTTGGGGCTCACATGGGAGTGATCGGAGAGGGAGAAGTGTGCCTCTCGACCTCGAACCGGAATTTCAGGAACAGGATGGGGGTGGGAGGGGAGATCTATCTCTCTTCAGTGGCAACCGCGGCAGCATCTGCCCTGAAAGGGGAGATTACCGTCCCCGGAGGAGTGGTATGAAGATCGAAGGGCACGCGGTCTGTCTTCCGGCAGATATCGACACGGACCAGATCATTGCCGGACGATATCTCCGGACGAAGGATCGTTCCATATGGCGACGTCATGTTTTTGAGGATCTCGATCCGGATCTTGCTGATAAGCTTGACGAGGCAGTCATTGTTGCCGGAAAGAACTTCGGATGCGGCTCCTCCCGTGAGCAGGCCCCGGTTGCCCTGAAGGAGGCAGGGGTCAGAGCCATCGTCGCCCCTTCCTTTGCACGGATCTTCTTCAGAAATGCCATTAATATCGGTCTCCCCCTTGCTGAGGTGGAGATACCATGCAGTGAAGGGGATATGGTTGAGATCGATCTCACGGCAGGGCTGATCACCGTATCCGGGATCTCCCGGGATATCCGGCCCCTCTCCCCCCGCATGCTCCAGATGCTTGCAGCCGGGGGCCTCGTGTCGCACTGGAGGCAGGAGCGATGATCTTCCCCCGCCAGTGCAAGGAGGTGGGGATTGCATCAACACGCCCCTGTGGAGATCAGGTGTACTTCCTCTCGCGCTACCTCATCCATGATACCCCTGCCGGCCCGGAAATCCTCGAAGTGACAACGGACCCGTCAGGGAAAGGCCTGATGCGGGAGGTCGTCGAGACGCGGGTTCTTGCATACCCTGGGGAGACCTGGCTCTATCCGGAAAAGGTACAGCTGCATAACCGGGCCCTGCTCGTGCGCCTCGCCTCGGATTCAGGAAAGCGGTGCACCATCTTCACCGGGATCGATGAACATACCACGTTTGTCTGTGATCCTGACCTCTCGCTCTTCCAGACCGTGGCCGTGTATGATGTCATTCCCCCCCGCCCAAGCCTTTCAGCCTGTATCAGGGATCTTGAAGAGGCGGGTCTCTTCTCCGGGCTCGATGTAACCTTCGAGCACACCCTCCGGGACATCTCCCAGGTGGATGCTGACATTTATCCCTGCCGGGCATCAGGATTTGACCGGACCCTCGATGCCGACCTCCTCCTGGGAGGGGAGAAGGTGGCCGGGTGCCTGACTGCCACCCAGTTTCTTCGGGAGTGTTATGGTGAAGGGTTCGAGGTGACGGATATCTGCCCCCTCTCAATGGTCGCCGAAGAACCATTCATCGCACGATGCTGCCGGAAAGAGAGAGAAGGAATCGGGATGCAGGGGGGGAAGTTCGGGGCCGTGGTCCATTGGGGGGCGTCCCCCTCTGAAATCTTCTCGGCAGTCAGCGATCTCCTCGCCACTTGGAGGGCGGGAAGATGAGGGTTGCCATTATTGAAGGAGACGGGATTGGTCACGAGGTCATACCGCCTGCTCGTGAGGCGATTCATATCATCCGGCCGGACATCGAATTTTTCGAGGTGGAGGCCGGGTTTGACAGGTGGCAACGGAGCGGAGAGGCAATAACGGAGGATGATATTGCGCTGCTATCCACTGCCGATTCGATCCTGTTTGGGGCGGTTACCACCCCTCCCTCCCGTGATTACCGGAGCGTCATTGTCCGGATCCGGAAAGAGCTTGATCTCTATGCCAATGTCAGGCCTGTCTGGGGTGAGGGTTTTGACATCATCGTTGTCAGGGAGAATACCGAGGGACTGTATTCCGGTCTTGAAAAGATAGAGCATGACTCGGCATGCACACTCCGCTGCATCACGAGAAAAGGAAGTGAAAGGATAGCCCGGTATGCCTGCACCCTTGCCACGAGACGCCGTGATATCACGATCGGTCACAAAGCCAATATCCTCAAATCGGATGTATTCTTCCGGGACATCTGCCTTGAGGAAGCCCGGAAAGCCGCGATCCCGGTAAAGGAACGCTTCATTGACGCGCTTTGCCTCGATGTGCTTCAGCATCCGGATCGCTACGATGTGATCGTCACCACCAACATGTTCGGGGATATTCTGTCAGATGTGACCGCGTATCTGGTAGGGGGGCTCGGTCTTCTGCCAAGCGGAAATATCGGGACCGATCACTCCCTTTTCGAACCGGTGCATGGGAGTGCACCGGACATTGCCGGAAGAAATAGTGCAAACCCTGTCGCAGCATTCAGAAGTGCAGCCATGCTCCTCCACCATGTCGGAGAGCATGCATCCTGCGGGCTCGTTGAGCAGGCTATCAGGGCGACAATCGCCCGGGGGATAAAGACCCGGGACCTGGGCGGAACTGCAGGGACCTCTGAATTTGCCGGGGCTGTCCTTGCAGAACTCGAGGCATTGGTACCACGGTGCTGAAAAAGCGAGTATCGCCCCCCCTCACTGGCAGGACTGGATCCGTGTGTATCCGTCTGCTCTCTTTCCCGGGGTATATTGATAGGGATTCTCACCCCCCCGGTTTCTTTCCATATGGAATAATGAGGAGAAGCAGTGCCGGGATATTGCCCCCTGTGCTGCTGGTCTTTGATATCCTCCCTCCCGTATTCTTATCCACTCTCCCCTGACGTGTCTGGATGGAGGTTTGCTTGATTGAGAAAAGGAAGAGGTACGCAGGAACCCAAAAACGAAGTATCCACAATCCCTACCTTACGTGAATAGAAGGAGACCGGTTGATGGTAACGATAGGAGTACATGTATCAATCGCCGGGGGTATCTCAAAGGCTGTGGGACGGGCATCAGCCACAGGGTGTGATACCTTCCAGATATTTTCGAGGAATCCAAGAGGCTGGATGTTCAGGGATCTCGAACCTGCCGAAGTGGCCCTTTTCCGTCAGGAGCTCGGGAAAAGCAGATTAGCCCCTGCCGTTGACCACATGCCCTACCTCCCCAACCTGGCCACCATGAACCCGGAATTCGCGGAAAAATCAGGAAATACGCTGGTTGCCGAGCTCTCACGGTGCGGGACACTGGGGATCCCATACCTCGTTACCCACCTTGGACACTATGGGCTGGAAGGGAAGGAGGCCGGGCAGCGGCGTGTCTCTACAATGATCAACGATGCCCTGGACAAGGTAGACAATCCGGTGCTTCTCCTCCTCGAAAATACAGCCGGCGAGAAGAACGGAATCGGGAGCCGGTTCGAAGATATCGCTACCGTCATGGAAGGTATCAAAAAACCTTCCCGGATTGGCTTCTGCTTTGACACCTGCCATGCATTCGGAGCGGGGTACGACCTTCGTTCAGGTGAAGGACTTGAGGAGACCCTGAACCGGTTCGATGAGACACTCGGTCTGAAACACCTGCGGCTCATTCACCTGAACGATTCGAAAGGCGATCTCGGCTCGGGGCTCGACCGCCATGAACATATCGGTCTGGGCCGGATCGGTGAAGAGGGATTTGCACGGATCCTCTCCACTCCCCTCCTGCGAAATCTCCCCCTGATCTGCGAGACCCCGGTCGATGAGAGAAGGGATGACGCGGGGAATATCAAAAAGGTCCGTGAGCTTGCCGGGTGAGGAATGGGTGATTCTGCTGTTGCCCTGGCGGAATGAGGAAGATCTGTCGGATAGGTAATACCGTTCCCTATCGCCCGAAAGCCGTTTCTCCCTCTCTTCACGTATCTTTTGTCCCTCCTCTTTTCACTCCTCTTGTGGAAGACAGGTCCTTAATGGAAGATCCGTTCTCAACAGGAGACAAGTTCCCGGGCTGCAGTTTTTCCGGGGGGAACCTTTGATTTGACATCTTCCATTCCTCCCGGAGCAGCTGGGGAAACCGGGGTCTGCCCTCTCGCTCCATCCATCAGACCCGGCGTAAGATATAGCGTCTTATGGTTTATTCCATGGAAATGATGCCGATTGCCGGTTGTTAAAATACGGGAAAATATGAGTTGGAATCGGGATTCAATGGCTTTAAGGTTGCAATGTTCCTGGGCACTATTTTGTCGTCTTCATAGGTAGGGAGGCCATCACTTTCAGTGTCCACTACGGCCTCACCTGATCTGGTGAGCATATTATTACAACGGGGAGCGAATAACAATACCAATGAAGGCGAGGCTTGACGGGGTCTCTGTCCGTCTTGGAAGTGAAGGGCGCTCCCTGTACGACCAGAGCGGGTATGGAAGACCTGAAGGGAGCGGATTACGGCTGTCTCCAGAAGAGGCCTGCTACCTCCTTTCACGGAAACGGATTGAGATACCCGGGTATGACTTCGACCAGCTTTCTGCGCATTTTGCGAAAAATCCAGAATTTTTACGGACTTTTCTGGTATACCGTGATCTCCGTGAAAGGGGATATGCGGTCCAGACCGGTCCCCAGGATTTCCGCGTCTTCCGGAGAGGCCACAAGCCAGGGAGCGGGCAGTCCCAGTATATGGTCCGGGTTCTTTCCGAGCGGGATGTCGTGGATTTCTCCCTCCTCATAAAGGAAACGACTTCATCAACCCACATGCGGAAACAGCACATCCTGGCTATTGTTGACGATGAAAGCGAACTGACGTATTATGAGATAAAAGTCCAGAAGCTTCCGGCGGCTGTTCCCAAAGAACCCCTCCCGACCCTGAAAGGGCTGCTGGTGGGAAAATCGGCATTCGTTTGCCCTCGCGAGGAAGAACGAACACATCTCGCATCATTTGGGATAGCGCTCGATGATGAACGCCTGATCCTCTCCCCTCTCGAGATCATCTACCTTGCCCGTGCGGGAGTCCTCACCCTCTGGAACGAAGAAGGACCAGTACGGCTGGACGATTTTCGAGCTCTCGTTGCCGATCAGGACAAGGAGCTTGAACAGAAAATGATGGTCTATACCAATTTACGGCAGGAAGGATTTATTCCGCGGACAGGGTATAAATTCGGGCATCATTTCAGGGTATACTCCGGATTAAAGCCACATTCCGAGATGCTGGTCCATGCCGTTGCACCCGGGGACATGGTTCCGATGAGCAGTATCTCCCGATCAGTCCGCCTTGCCCACAGCGTGAAAAAGAAGATGTTGTTTGCAGCACAAGGTACTGCGGGAATCCAATACGTCGAATTTGCCCGGATTAAACTGTGAGCGTGGTGCATGGAAGAGATAAATCCCTGGTCAAGCCAGCCGCTGGTGGATGTTGAGAAACTCTTTACCGATTTTGGCATCGAAACAATCGAAAATGTCCTGCCCATGATACCGGAAGTCCCTTCCTTCATGCGCAGGAGAATCGTGATAGGTCACCGCGATTACCAGCAGATTGCAGGATGTATCAGTGATAAAAGACCGTTCCATGTCCTCACCGGCTTCATGCCCTCCGGCCATCCCCATCTCGGCCATCTGATGGTGATGAAGGAGGTGGTCTGGCATGTGCAGCAGGGTGGCAGCGGATACGTGGCCATTGCCGACAGGGAAGCCCATGCCGTGCGGGGCATATCCTGGGAGAAATGTGACGAATTCGGCAAGGAGTATCTCGCCTGCCTGTGCGCCCTCGGGTTCGAAGGAACGACCTATTTCCAGAGCAGGAATAACCGGCTCAAAGATCTTGCATTCGAGGCCGCAACCAAGGTGAACTTCTCGGAGCTCACGGCTATTTACGGATTCGGGGCCGATACCGAACTCGCCCATGCGGAGAGCGTCATCACCCAGGTTGCCGATATCCTCTTCCCCCAGGTGGACAGCGGCCCTGCCCCGACTGTGGTCCCGGTCGGGGTTGACCAGGACCCCCATATCCGCCTTGCACGGGGCATCGCTCACAAGATGCGCATGTTTACCATCGAAGAGCGCGAGGGATACATCAGTGTCCGTTCAAAGAATGCCCCCGAAGCTGCGCTCAACGCAGTCAAATCGGCATTTCCCCATGCGAAAAAGTATGAGGGCCATGTTGATATCAAGGGGGGGACGTGCACCGAAGTCGCTGCCCGGGTCCGTGAGATCGAACGGGCTCACGGCGGATTTGCTTTCTATACCCCCTCCTCAACATACCATATCTTCATGCCGGGCCTGACCGGGGGGAAGATGTCATCGAGCATACCCGAAAGCACCATCTCGTTCCATGAGCCTGACCCGGTTGTCAGAAAGAAGGTGATGAATGGCATCACCGGGGGGAGGATGACTCTCGAGGAGCAGAAGCGTCTCGGTGGTGAACCCGACCGGTGCTCCCTCTACCTCCTCAACCTCTTCCACATGGTAACGGAAGACGCAGAACTGGCAGAAATAAGGCGTAAATGCCTGGGCGGGGAGATCACGTGCGGACAATGCAAGAAGGACACCGCTGAACGGGTGGTGGCGTTCCTGAAAGAGTTCAGGGAGAAGATCGACGCATGCACAGACACTATCAGGGTGTGACATGGCTGAACTGACGCAGAATGAGAAACGCCTGCTGGCCGCCCTTGGAAAAGAAGAGAGGACGTTTGCCACCCCTCTTGCCGGACTGCTGGGTGCCACCCCGGAGGCGGTCGTGCAATGGGCGCATCTTGCACAGGAAAAAGGGCTGGTGGCGACCGAACGAATCGTCGCCAGGGAACTCGTCTATACTGATGAAGGGAATCGGTATCTTGAGACCGGTTTGCCCGAGACACAACTCCTCCGCGAGATAAGGCAAGGAGCAACGGTTGAGGACCTCCGCAAACACGCTGCATTCGCGATCGGTTTTGGGCAGCTCCGGAAAAAAGGCCTCATCAGGGTGACGGGATCTGCCGTGGAAAAGATCCCGGGTGCCTCCACTGATGCAGATGAAGCAGCCCTTAAAAATCCCGCTCCTGATGATCCAAGGACAAAGGATCTGATCAAACGGGGTATCCTGGCTGAACATGAGACTGTGCAGCACAAGGTTTCCATAACCCCCGAAGGACTTGCCCTGGTGCAGGCAGGGCTCGACCTTCGGGCAGAGACCGGGACCCTCACCCGTGACCAGATCGTATCAGGCACATGGAGGGATTGTAATTTCAGGCGCTATGATGTGAAGAAGCTGCCACGGAGGCTCTATCCCGGGAAGGTACACCCCTACCAGCGGATCATCGGTGAGATGCGTGAGATCCTTCTCACGATGGGGTTTGAGGAACTGTATGGGGAGATCATCCAGCAATGCTACTGGAACTTCGATGCTCTCTTTCAGCCTCAGGACCATCCGGCACGGGAGATGCAGGACACCTTTTATCTGAGCGAGACCCTGCCCCTCCCCCAGGGTTACGAAAAAGTGAAGGCCATGCATATCGATGGAGGCGGGACGTCATCGACCGGATGGGGAGGGACCTGGAAAGAAGAGAAGGCTCGGCAGTGCGTTCTTCGGACCCACACCACCTGCCTCTCCATCCAGCACCTCGCTGCGCACCGGGATCCGCCCGTCAAGGCATTCGCCGTGGGGCGTGTATACCGCCGCGAGACGATCGATACCACCCACCTAGCCGAGTTCGAACAACTCGAAGGGATCGTGATGGACGAGGACGTGACATTCGCAAACCTCCTCGGGATACTCCGGGAGTTTTACAACCGCATGGGGCTGGATAGCGTCCGGTTCAAGCCCTCGTATTATCCTTACACCGAGCCGAGCCTCGATGCAGAAGCATATGTTGAAGGGATCGGATGGGTCGAGATGGGGGGTGCCGGGGTCTTCCGCGAGGAGGTTACCGCCCCGCTCGGGATAACCTGCCCCGTGCTCGCATGGGGCCTTGGCATCAGCAGGATTGCGATGCTTCGTCTCGGCTTAAAAGACCTGCGTCTCCTGCACAAGAGCGATATTCAGTTCCTGCGTGAGACCCCTGTCATCACGGATGCAGAGGGGGGGATCTGACCATGGCAGTGATCACCCTCCCCTACCGGTATCTCGAGCGGCTCACCCGGACCGACCGGAAGACCATCCTCGAGAAGATATCCCTGATCGGCTCCGATGTGGAGAGGATCGAAGACGATCATGCCGATGTCGAATTCTTCCCTGACCGCCCTGATCTCTTCTCTCCGGAAGGTGTTGCCAGGGCGATGCGGGGCTACCTTGGGATCGAGACAGGTCTGCCCATGTACCGGGTCAGGCCATCAGGCATCTCGTTTACGGTCGATCCGAACCTGGCCTCAATCCGCCCGGTGCTCGGAGCCGCTGTGATCCGCGGGGTATCGTTCGATGACGAGTCGATTCAGAGCATCATGTCGCTCCAGGAGTCCCTTCACTGGGCGGTAGGCCGCGGCAGGAGCAAGGTGGCTATCGGCATTCATGACCTCGACACGGTCACCCCTCCGTTCCGTTATATCGCATCACCAAGGAGCAGGAGGTTTGTCCCGCTCGATTACTGTGAAGAGATGAGCATGGATGAGATCCTGGAGAAGCATCCGAAAGGGCGGGACTATGCCAAGATTGTCAGGGACTTCCCGCTCTTCCCGCTGATCGTTGACCAGGACAACCATGTCCTCTCGTTCCCCCCCATCATCAATGGGGAGCGGACACGGGTTACCATCGACACGAAGAATATCCTGCTCGATACCACCGGAACCGATACGCGGGCGGTCAGCGTAGCCGTGAATATCATCTGTACTGCTATGGCAGAAGCAGGGGCGAGTATCGAGAGCGTGTCAGTCGGGGGGGAGGATATTCCGACCCTTGCCCCGGTGGAACGATCAGTCAGCGTAAAGGAATGTTCCCGTCTCCTCGGCATTGAACTGACCGCCCCCCAGATGGCAATGCTCCTCCATAAGATGCGCTTCGGGGCTGAAGCGGAGGATACAGAGACGGTGAAGGTGCAAATCCCCTGCTACCGGGCTGATATCATGCATGACTGGGACCTTTTCGAGGATGTGGCGATCGCTTACGGATATGACCGGATCATCTCCCAGCCGCCTCCCACGTACACCGTTGGAAAACCGCACGCCGTACTGGTCAGGGCAGACCTCGTCAGAGAGGTCCTCTGCGGCCTTGGATACCTCGAAGTGATGCCGTTTACCCTCACGAGCGAGGAGATCATGTATTTGCGGATGCAGCGGCCCGAACACCCGGGGGTCCTCCGTGTGATGCACCCCATCAGCATCGAGAACACCATCGTCAGGACTGACCTCATCCCGCTGCTGCTCGAGTTTCTGGCAATGAACCGGCACCGGGAACTGCCGCAGCGTCTTTTCACCGTGGGAGACGTTGTGCACCACTGCACCACCCACCAGCAGGCTGCGGGTGTCAGCACTCACCCTGAAGCTGACTTTTCAGAAGCGTATGCAACGGCTGATGCACTCCTGCACGAGCTTTCGCTCGAATATACCACCGTAGAATCGGCTGACCCAGCATTTATAAACGGGCGCAGGGCTGATATTATGGCTGGAAACCGAAAAATCGGGATGTTTGGGGAGATCCATCCCGCAGTGCTGAACGGATTTGAGCTTGAGCACTCCGTTGCTGCCTTCGAGATCGATCTCAGAGCCGTATCGGGATACCACGCGATGCCAGGTACTCCTTGACCTGGCGCACGGTATATTCTCCATAATGGAAGACGCTTGCCGCGAGGCAGGCATCTGCCTTCCCCTTGACAAATCCATCGTAGAAATGCTCCAGCGTGCCGACACCGCCACTGGCGATGACGGGGATGCCGACCGCTTCGGAGATAGCCCTGGTGACGGGGAGGTCAAAACCGTTTTTGGTTCCATCCGTTTCCATGCTGGTGAGGAGTATCTCTCCCGCTCCCCGCTGCTCTGCATCCCGGGCCCATGCCACTGCATCGATTCCCGTTGGCTTGCTCCCGCCGTAAATCACGACCTCATACCAGCAGCGGGAACCATCAGGGAGCGGGATCATCGTTGCCTCGGGATGTTCCGAATAATTTCTCCTGACGTCCTCGGCAAGTACTATGCATTGCGTACCAAACCGGGAAGATCCCTTGGTTATCAGCATGGGATCAAGGACCGCACTCGTGTTGATACTGACTTTGTCTGCCCCTGCCCTGAGAATCTGCTGGATATCATCGACAGACCTGATTCCCCCTCCCACGGTCAGGGGGAGAAAGAGCTGGTCAGCCGCCCGCCCGATCACCTCAAGCATCGTGCCCCGGTGTTCACTTGAAGCAGTGATATCAAGAAACACCACTTCATCAGCCCCCTGCTCATTGTACCGCTGTGCAAGCTCCACGGGATCGCCCGCATCCCTGAGGGAGAGGAAATGGGTCCCTTTCACCACGCGTCCATCCTTGAGATCGAGACACGGAATTATGCGCCTTGTCAGAACCATGTACCAGCTTCTCTACCGCCTTCATCATCATCCTTTTGAAAGACCGGTAACAGTTTATCTGGTGGAGGGGGAACCTATAGGCAGGAACTGACGGATGGGAGGCGCCAGCCAGGTCTGGTGTCACCTCTGGTGTGGGGTATAATGAGTACGGGAATGCAGAAGATTGAATGGGCCCGGCAGTACATGCCGGTACTGGAAGCGATCAGGGAACGCTTTTCAAAAGAACACCCCCTCAGGGGAACCAGGATCGGGATGGCCCTTCATGTCGAGGCCAAGACAGCAAACCTGGTAGCAGCCCTCGTTTCTGGTGGCGCGGAAGTATTCATCACCGGGTGCAATCCACTCTCCACCCAGGATGATGTCGCTTCTGCGCTGAACTCGATGGACGGAGTGGAATGCTATGCAAGGCGGGGCGCTTCAGTCGATGAATACTATGCTGCCATTGACCGGGTGCTCGATGCTGAGCCGGATGTGACCGTTGATGATGGAATGGACCTCATTCACCGGATCCATACAAAAAGGACCGAACTCATCCCGAAGGTGATTGGTGGCTGCGAGGAGACAACCACCGGTGTCCACCGACTCAGGGCGATGGCCAGGGATCAGCAGCTGCTGTTTCCTGTCATAGCGGTCAATGACACCCCTATGAAACGGTTCTTTGACAACGTGCATGGTACGGGGGAGAGTGCCCTCACCGCGATCATGGCCACCACAAATGTGCTTATGGCGGGAAAATGTGTCGTTGTTGCCGGGTATGGCTATTGCGGACGGGGGCTGGCGCGAAAGCTGCATGGTCTTGGCGCACGGGTCATCGTGACCGAGATCGATCCACGGCGTGCGCTTGAAGCGCATATGGATGGCTTCCTGGTGATGCCCATGGACGAGGCGGTCAGGACTGGCGAGATATTCATCACGACAACAGGGAATACGTCTGTTATCACCTCCCGCCATTTTTCCATGATGCGGAATGGCGCCATCCTTGCAAATGCTGGCCATTTCAATGTCGAGATTGATGTGAAGTGGCTCGAGGAGCATGCAGGCCGGATCGAGCGGAGGGATGGCATCGACAGCTACCAGGTCGGGACAAAAAAGGTGCATGTACTTGCCGAGGGGAGACTCGTCAACCTTGCCAGTCCGAAGGGGATGGGACATCCGGTGGAGGTGATGGATCTGAGTTTTGCACTCCAGGCGCTCTGCGTGCTCCATATCGCCGGTCATGGCCACGAGCTCAGCCCCGGCGTCTACCCTGTACCGGAATCAATCGATGAAGAGGTTGCGCGGACGAAACTCACCGCCCTGGGCCTCGCCATCGACTCCCTTAGCCCTTTGCAGGAGCACTACCTGGCGAGCTGGAACGAAGGGACCTGAACTCCCGGATCTGATGAAAGGAGCCTCTCCCGTTCACTATACAGGTATTCCTGTGCATACCCGGCACAGGGACCAAAATATTCCCTTCCCTTCCTGCTCATCTGCTCGTAGCCTTCTTTCTCCCCTGCCCCATAATACCGCCGCATGATCCGGGCAATCCAAACATCGACAGGAAATGCCTCGTATTTCCGGAAGGCAAACAGAAGAACGCAGTCTGCGACCTTGGGCCCGACGCCCATCAGCCGCATGAGATCCCGCCGGGCTGCAGAGTAGTCGAGGGCCTCTATTCTTCGAATCCATCCCGGGTCGGCGGCAATCTCCTTTGCCGTTGCACACAGATAGGGTGCCCGGTATCCCAGGCTGCATCGCAGCAGATCACAGGGGGCCGATTCGGCCAGTACATCGGCGGAAGGAAACGTTGAGAGTCTGAAATCCTCCCTGCTGGAGATCTCATCGCCGAATGTATCACAGATGAGGGCGATCTTTCTCCGGATGCCGGGAATATTGGCATAGGTGGCACAGATATAGGAGGCAAGGCATTCCCAGGGCGGCTGGTGTATCAGCCGAAGCCCTGTACTGTTGGCGACGGCGAGGTGGATGACCGGATCGCGGTCCACCGACTCGATTATCCGGCCGAGATCATGATCGAGCCCGAAATAGTCACGTATCCGCTCCTGTGTTGACCCCTCCCATATCAGCGTTCGTCCTTTTTGGCGAATCCTGATCAGGTCCTTCTCCACCACTCCGGTCCACCATTCGCCGGACTTCTGCCAGCGGAACACCTGTCCGCATCCGAGGGTCAGATCGAGAGAGAAAGGACGATGCTTTCCAAGGGTGATACGTGGCATTGATCGGGAGTATATGTGTTCTGGTCAAATAAGAGGTATCGGACTCTCTTTTCTTGTCTGGAACGGGAGACGAAGACGGGGACGACAGGATGTCCGGTGATCCTTCCGGTCTGGTTATTTCACCCTGCACGCGTATCCTTTTAATCCCATGCCGCTGATGTTCTGGTATGGAACTGGTTGATACCTTACGTGTTTTCCTGGAGAACGGCGACGACTGGGAGCGGAAGCTGACCTCCATCCGGGGCGTTACGATCCTGAAACTCCCGCAGACCAAATCGAGACCTGCCTCTCTCGCAATTGAGATCAATCCCCTGACGGATAAGGGGACCCCGATGAAGAAGAAAGGGGTAATGATCATGGGGCAGGCTGAACTCAATGCGTTCAGGGAGATCTTCAACAACGAGAAGGTCGGGGTCCTGCTCTCTTCTCTCGAGTCATTAACGCCCGCCCGGAAGGGAGCGAAGGGTGAAGAGGGGGATGTCCTTCAGATTTGACCGTCACACACGCCGTTCTTTTTCCCGCATCCTCTCTGGAATAGTCATATATGCCCCCAGATGTAAAATGAGAAACAATGCACACTGATCATGCAAGACAAAGAACCCCCATCGCTGCTCTTTCATCCCGTTCACGAGCAGGGATTATCCTGTTTTTTTCATGTCTGGTGGTCCTGAGTTTCATTGGAGGCTGCGTCACGACACCTCCGGTTCCCTCTGACAATCATACAACTCAGAAGGTGTTGGTGGATTATGCAAGAACCGGGGGGATCGCGGCCTTTGATGACCGGCTTGTCATTTTCGATAATGGACAGGCGGTCTATTCACGGAGAATCGCCAAAGGAGAATTCACCCTCCCGGAAGACCGGCTTTCAGAGATGAAGAGTCTCCTTTCCGATGCTGATTTTCCCTCGCTTGCCTCTTCGTATCCGGCACCTTCTCCCGGGGCTGATTATTTCTCGTATACCCTCACCCACGATGGGAAGACCGTCACAACCGAGACCGGCGGGATACCGGATCCACTCATTGCGGTGATCAGCCGTCTTGATGCGATCCTTGCCGATTACGCCCCTCTCACCTGATGCAAAAATCCCTCCCTCCTTTCTCATTGCTCTCTCTTCTCCCTGGTCCCTGTATTCCGGTCGTATAGTGAATGGCATCCTCTCGTCACGAGTAGATTGGAATGAATCAGGGGAAAAAATGGGGAGGACAAAAAAAAACGGGCTACTCTGAATACATGCACGATTGAACGTCATGACCGAGACGTCCGATTGCATCTGCCCGGCATCGCTGGCAGTGACGCATCTGTTTCACGTATTTTGAACATTCATCCTGCATCTTTCTCTTCATCTCGGGTGTGGGCGGGGTGATGTCAGCGAATTTGTACTGGGCGATCAGGGGAATGAGATTAAAGTTGTATACTCCCATCTCACCTACCTTTTTGGCAATCTCCGGGATATGATCTTCGTTGATACCAGGGATATAGACCGTATTGACCTTGACGATCATGTGGCGGTCTACGGCCATCTCGATCCCCTTCAACTGGTTTTCGAGAAGGATCTTGGCCCCTTCTACGCCGGTATACCTCTTCCCTTTGTAATCAATGAACTGGTAGATCTTTGCCCCGATTTCAGGATCAATTGCATTCAGCGTGACGGTGATGTTTCCCACATCATATTCATGGAGGAGATCGATCTTGTCGGGAAGAAGGAGCCCGTTGGTGCTGATGCACTTGATCACGCTCGGGAATTCTTTGTGCAGTCTCCGGAGGGTTTCAAAGGTGCCTTCGTTTGCGAGCGGCTCACCAGGACCGGCAATCCCGATGACCTTGATGTAATTGAACTTCTCCATCACCTTCCGGACCATATCAATTGCCGCGTCCGGGTCGAGGACCTTTGTCGTGACCCCAGGGCGGCTCTCATTTACGCAGTCAAAATCCCTGATGCAATAGTTGCACTGGATGTTGCACCTGGGAGCAACAGGAAGATGGCATCTCCCGAATGCGTGGCAGGCCTGCTCTGAAAAACATGGGTGTTCTTTGATCCGTCGCAGTTGTTCCGGATCCCACTTGACCTTCCGGCCGGCAACCTCTGCCTCTCTGTATCCATCGTCTGTCATGATGCCCACTGAATACCAGTGTAGTTCGCGTTCATTCCAATAAAAATGATTCGATGGGGCACTCCGAGAGGGAAGCCCGGCCAGGTAATCGGGAACGGGCCATCAGGGAGAGCAAGGCTGTGGCGTGCACAGGATATCTTATACTCTTTTGCGGGGGATTATGTATACCTATGAAAACGAATCCACTCACGACTGGAAGCAGGGGTTCCGTAGTATGGCTCACCGCTGCTCTCCTCATCTGTTATGCTTTCCTTCTGGTGGCTGGCTGTTCAGCTCCCGTGCAGGAAGGGGTAAAGACTAATGATACCGTCAAGG
The DNA here is from genome assembly GCA_012516785.1 of Methanomicrobiales archaeon. Taxonomy (GTDB): domain Archaea; phylum Halobacteriota; class Methanomicrobia; order Methanomicrobiales; family Methanospirillaceae; genus UBA9949. Next base: position 943 of record JAAYWH010000043.1, on the reverse strand, counting down.
TACGGTATACTGCATCATTCCAGGATGGGATGATCTTTGATAGCAACGTAAACAGCACCCCCCTGGAATTCACCGTGGGAAGTAGGCAGGTCATTTCCGGGATTGAAGAAGCAGTGCTCGGCATGACTCCAGGAACGACAAAAATTGTTACCATTCCCCCGGAAAAAGGGTATGGCCTTTATAACAAATCATTGGTCTTCAGAGTAAATCAGGCGGAGGTGAACGAATTTTTACAGGGACAGGAGTCCAAGGGAACTCTGCTCGGATTCCAGTATCCTGGTATCGGATCCGGGTACCGCTGGATAAATTCCGATGGCAGCCCAGGATACATGAGGTTTTCCAACGCCACTGATACCATGGTAACGGTCGATCTCAACAATCCCCTTGCGGGACAGGATATGGTATTTGAGATAACGCTCGTCGAAATCGTTCATCCAGGGACCTGAAAGGGAGCGCATCGCATAGAGAATCACCGGAAACGATAAGGGGCCACGATCCGGGAGATATGACCGGATCAGCACTCCCTGGCCGGTTTCGATCGGCAAGGAATTGGCCCCTGCCGGTGTCTTAACCCGCTACTATCACCAAAAGGGAAAACCAGGAATTATTTCTTCGTGAAATCGGTATTGATGTGACTAAAATAACAAAAAAAAGATCGCGGAAGGGTTGGCCTGCCCGATTCGATCCGATACCTTTTTTATCAGAATGTTGTATCTCAAATTGGTGTACCGAACAACCGCCCCGTCATTGCTAATGCCTGGAGTACTGCCAATATAGATGCCACCTTGATTGTTTAGTGCTTTTCCGGGCAGGCTTCGCCCGCGGAATCGGTGCACCAAAAAATGGATTTTATTTTCTTCTATATAAATCATTTGGTAAAATTCTCATGTTTTAATCATATTTTTGATGGCGTCAGGCAGATCACACTTATTTGCCCGAAATA
>JAAYWH010000042.1 GCA_012516785.1 Methanomicrobiales archaeon | reverse complement strand
TCGACTGCTTCCCGTGTGACCACGAGCTGTTCCATGGTGTTTCGTTCCTGCATGCCGGCAATCCATGCCGCCACATGCACACCAGCATGGCCAAACGGGTGAAATAAGGGTGAACGGGAGCTGCTGAAAGTGGGTCAGGATAAGCCTGACTGTATCGGATAAAGGAAAAACATATGAATCATTTCACATCTGTTTTGAACCAATCTATCAATTGTGATGGGGCTGTCATCTCCGGCAGGTCATCCGGTTTTTATGCCTTCACATGCTTATCCTTCTGGGAAGGACAATATGGAGTCTGTTCAGGATCACCCTCAGACAAGGATGATGTATTACTTCTTCCTGCTCGGCTTCTTTGCAATATTTTCAACAACAGTCTCTAAGACTCCGGTGTTACCTCTCTTCTCCCAGGCACTGGGTGCAGACGACGCTCTTATCGGTCTTATAGCCTTTTTCTCACCCCTTGCCGGGATCCTGTTCTCGTTTCCGATCGGCGTCATGTCTGATCATATCGGCAGAAAAAAGATACTCGTTTTATCCGGTGCAATTTTTCTCGCAGCTCCCTTCCTCTACCTCCTCGTGATGAACCCCTACTGGTTGATCCCTATCCGATTTTTCCATGGTACGGCAACCGCCATCCTTGGACCTCTCGTGTCTGCGATTATTGCCGAACGGTTCCCGGCGCGGAAGGCCGAGATGATCGGCCAGTACTCCTCAGCAACCCTCATAGGCCGGACTGTCGCCCCGCTCGTTGGTGGTGCCATTATCTCGTACTTCGTGTTCTATCCCGGGCTACTTCAATACCGGATCGTGTATATCGCTGCAGCGGCTGCCGCTGTTCCGGTGTTCATCATGACCCTGTTGTATCGCGAGAAGGAATCGGGCCCCCTCAATCTTCTTCCCTTTTCTGTGTTTCGAGACAGCTTTATGACTTTTTTCTCAAACCGGAGACTGAGAGGAACAGCCTTTGTGGACATGGCCACCTATTTTGCCTTTGGTGCGTTCGAGACCTTTCTTCCGATCTTACTCGCTTCCCGTGGGATGAGTGCATATGAGACCGGGATTATCTTTGCGGTCCAGGTCCTGATCATCGCGGCGACAAAACCCCTCTTCGGACGGGTTGCGGACCGGGTCGACAAACGAGTCCAGATCCTTGCCGGCATCGTGCTTACCGGTGTCTCTATAGCTCTCGTCCCGTTCTGTCAGTCATTCGCACAATTCCTTATCGTGAGCTCCCTGTTCGGTCTTGGGATATCAATCTCTACGGTCGCGACCACCGCCTACATTGCAGATGTGGCCCGGAAAGAACAGATCGGGGCTTCGATGGGGGCGCTCTCTTCGATCATGGATATCGGGCAATCGACCGGCCCCCTCGTAACCGGAATGGTTATCACAGCGATTGGGTACACTTCGGGATTCTTCCTTAGTTTTATGCTCGCAATCGTCGTTTCAGTCCTCTTTGTCGTATCAGTCATTGATCATACCCATCAGTGACCTATAATCTCTCAAGGGGTTGGCGGCTCACCCGTTCGAGTAGTGACCACGACAAGAATGTTGACCGGAGAACGCCGAACAATGAAAAAGAAGATATTTACCGGATTACTGGCGGTATGATTTTGGGGGTTGTCTTAAGTTCAGTGTGCTGCTTCGTCCCGCTCTTTTGCATGATGAACTCCATCAACTCCGGGCCGTGCCTGAGAACAAAGTCCTGGATCTCGTCCTCGCTGGCCGTTCCAGTCCCCATCAGCGATTGCCCGCAGACAGCACAATACTCCGCTGCGGGCGGCATGATCATGTGGCAGTGTGAGCAGACATGGGGCTCGAGAGCAGACTTCTTCTTCTCTCCTTCCGTGTCTTCAAGGCAGTAGACCCTCCGGAGCTCCCGTTCGATATCCTGCCCGGTGAGGTGGGCATAGGTGCGGAGCATCTTGGAATGGACCGAACCCCACATGATCAACTTGATCACACTCTCGGAGACACCTTCCTGGACCATATGAGTGATCCGGGAGTGCCGGAAGAGATGGGGAGTCAGGCGCTTCTCAATCCCTGCACGTTTCCCAATGACCCGGAGCTGGGCGATGGCAGCCTCGTTCCTGAGGAGCGTTCCCCGGTAGTTGATGAAGACCGGAGCGTCTCCCTCCGGAGTCCCGGGATAGTCCATGCGCCACTGTATGATATACTCCATTCCTGCGATGATAGGGATGTACCTGGGGACGTTTGTCTTGAAGTTCACGTTTACCACGATCCCGTTCTTGTTGAAGGTGAGATCCTTCCACTTCATGGCCCCGGCCTCGCCGATGCGAAGGCCTCCCTCATAGATGAAGGTAATCATGGCTCGGTCGTAGCTCCGGTAGCATGCCTTGTATAGACGCTGAATCTCCTCAGGAGTTATCATCTGGGACGCAGTCTTGGTCATCGGGTTGTCCGGAGGGACCTTGATCCTCATCACCTTCTTTTCTGGGAGCGAAGTGTACTCGTTTTCCACCAGCCAGACAAGGAATTGTTTCAGGATCCGGACGAAGTCGTGCTTTGTGTTCTGAGCGAACGGAGTGCCTTTCGTGGTATTTCCATTCTTCAAGGCTTCGATGCCGTTGTAGACATCGGAAATAGTCATCCCGCTGAACTCGGGGAGGAACCTGCGCCAGTGTACAAGGGTGTACGTGATCTTATTCACCCTGGACAGGCCGATACATCCCGAGACTTTTTTCTCAGTAACAAAATCGCGGATCAGAGCAATATCGTTCTGCGTTATCCAGCCTTTTTTCAGTCCATTCTCGATGGATTTGTCTGCGAATTCAGGTCTCATGCCCGAGAATTGCGCATGGTGTTGAATCAGTGTGGAAGATTCTGCCATAAAAGGGCGTCTGAAAGGATGTATATAAATTTTGGGTAAGAAAATTGAAGGTTGACTTCTGAAGCCCCAGCCGTGATTTGAACACGGGGCCTGCTGATTACAAGTCAGCCGCTCTGCCAGCTAAGCCACTGGGGCGCCATATACCATACGCGTTATATCATAAAAAAAGTGGTGAAGAAGGGAACATACACACAAGACTGATGCGAGACGGGCAGGAAGGGATATCATAGGGGTTGCCAAATCACCTTGCTGAGAGCATGGGTCATATAAGGGAACTGACTCTAGGTGCAGTCATCATCATCATGATAATTATTGCCGGTTGCAGCACCCTCCAGCCTGACACCCCCTCTTACAATAATGACAAAGATCCTATTGTGGGGCTCTGGTTCTCCAAGTCCCCGGATTCTGTGACCTATTTTATCTTTTATGAAAATTTGACGTTCAAGGCCTGGTCACGGAGCGCAGCGGACGTGCCGGACTATCGTTACCAGTACTTTGGAACATGGGACGTCTCGGGAGGCAACGAGTACACCACAACAGGCCAGCATATCGGGTATGGAGAAGTGACCGCTCTTGCTATCTGGCGTGACCTGACCATTCTCTACGATCCGGCAGGTGATACCGTCACCATTCCGGCCCACGATAGCCAGGTATTCAATCGGATATCAAAAATCCCGGAAGAGGCAGGGATAGTCTGATCGGGGACCTGTATACAATCCTGCTATGGTGAGTTACTGCCGGACTTTCCTGGATTTCCCCGTTCCCATACCACTGCGCCACGGTAACAGATCCTGATGAGCCGGTGGAACGGGATCGGAGTTGTTCCCTTTTCGGATGCTATCTCGATGTAATAGGGATCAAGGCGGAGAATCCTGTCTCCGCCGATACAACTCAAATCACCTGGTGCACCCCGGTTGATATAACAGATCCCGACATCGGTAAACCGGTACCCGGGATCATGGTACATTCGGAGGAGAAGCTCCCTGCTTTTCCGCATGCTGTTTCCTCGTTATGCAATTCCCCCTCAAAATAGTTCACCCCACATTTCCGGAATTCCATCCGCTATCCATGGATTAATCCGAAAAGAGGGCGGATAGTTATTGATGGCGCATCTCACGGTGGATATTGGCGGGAAACCCGGAGTCAACTGCAGGGGGTTCTGCGAATACTGTTATTTTAAGCATGTGAAGGAGGTCCCCCCCTTTGGATGCCGCCACTGTCCCCCCTATCGGGTGGGATGTGATTACTGCAGCCGGAGCGTGCGTGAATACTACCAGGGATGGAAAAGTCTGAGGCAGGTGGGAGAAGAGACGCTTGCCACGCTTCAGATGATGACCGGCGATGTCGAAAGAGTGACCATCAGCGGCGGCGGGGACCCGAGCTGCTACCCGGAATTTACCGATCTGATCGAACTCCTTGCAGGCATGGAGGTCCCGCTCCACATCGGATATACCAGCGGGAAAGGGTTTGATGATGTCGGGATCGCCGATTTCCTCATCGACCATGGGCTCGCCGAAGTCTCGTTCACGGTCTTTTCTGTCGATCCCTCAAAACGGAAGCGGTACATGCACGATCCAACCCCCGATGTCTCGCTGAAGATACTCGAGCGACTCTGCGGCGAGATCGAGGTGTACGGGGCGGCGGTTGTCCTTCCGGGAATAAATGATGGCAAAGCACTCGAAGAGACCTGCCAGTGGCTCGATGATCGGGGAGCAAAAGGACTGATCCTCATGCGTTTTGCGAACAGGACCGATCAGGGCCTCATCCTCGGGAATTCTCCGGTGATAAAGGGGCAGCCGGTCCAGTCCCCCCAGGAGTTCCAGGAGATGGTGACCGATCTTGCGAAACAATTCAACATGAAGATTTCAGGGACACCTCTCTGGGATCCGGCAATCTGCTCGCCATTTGCCATAAGAAACGAGCCTGACCTCCTCGACAAACTCCCTCTCCTCCAGCGGAGGGCGACGGTCATCACCGGGAGTATTGCCGCACCGGCCATCCAGGCTATTCTCGATGCACGGGGAGGAGGGGTCAATGTCATTGGGACAAGGAAAGAGATTGCCTGTCTCATCACTGCTGATGACCTCAACGCGCTCGACCTTGCAGAGATGGAGAGCCTCGTTGTGATCCCGGGACGGGCATTTGTCCATGACCGGGAGGCCGAGCGAATCCTGACCGCTGATGGAAACGACCGCACAGTGCTCCGCGGCCCAGAAATGCTTACTGCAGATGCAGAAACCAGCATGGGTATGACCAGGGAAGGAGTCCTCCTGATAGAGCTTGAAGGGTTTTCCGGGTTGATTGCAGTGATCAACCGGTACGGGCAGGACAGCCCCTGATCTGTTCGATATGCTTATTATCTGCCCGCATGAATGATAAGCAGGCACAACTAATGTGCTGGCATATGTAAATCCGACGTGTGGTAACAACACGGCCTCGCTTTTTCAGAGGCTTTTGGGATTACAGAAGAGTCAGCAGAGGCTGCTCTTTTTCCGGATTTACATGGTGCCATCTGGAGGTGAACCATGGCACGTATACACGCACGCCGGAGAGGTGATTCAGGATCGGTCCGCCCACATCGGAGCGAAGCCCCCTCCTGGTCAAATACCGACGTGAAAGCAATCGAGAAGGTTATTGTTGACCTGAAAAAAGAAGGGTACTCGAGCAGCAGGATCGGCCTTGTTCTCCGTGACCAGTATGGTGTCCCTGACGTCAAACTGGTGATGGGAAAACGTATCGAGCAGATTATCAAAGATAACGGGCTGCAGTCAGAGATTCCAGAGGATCTCCGGAACCTGATGAAAAAGGCGCTTGGCCTTCGGAAACATCTCGGGGAGAATAGAAACGACCTGCACAACAAGCGGCAGCTGCAACTGACCGAATCTAAAGTACGCCGCCTGGTGAAGTACTACGTATCCAGCGGACGACTTCCCAGCGACTGGAGTTACAAGCCGGAAACCGCGGAGATCCTGCTCTCGCGCTGATCCCCATGTCCCTCGAAGAAGCCGTATCCAGGGTTGCTCAGGAGCTCGAGCGGCAGGACTTTGTCGAGGTCTATGCACACCATGATGCGGACGGGATTGCTGCCGGGTCCATCCTGTGTTCTGCACTGTTCAGAAGGGGGATCCGGTTCCGGCTCAGAATTCTGGATCATATCAGCCCTGCGTCCCTCTCTCCCGGGATCCCGACCGTGCTTTGTGATCTCGGATCAGGACTCGAAGACCTTCCTGAAGGTGTGATGGTGATAGACCATCACATTCCCCGGTTCGAAGGTGACCTCCACGTCAATCCGAGGCTTCATGGAATCGACGCTGACCAGGAACTCTCCTCCTCTGGGGCTGCCTACTTTGTCGCAAGGGATCTTGGGGACAATCGGGACCTTGCCGGCCTTGTCATGCTTGGAATCATCGGTGATGACCAGGAGCTGTCAGGGATGAACCGGGAAATTTTCAACGAAGCGATAGGAGAATCAGTCATCAGCATGAACAATGGATGCCGGCTGGTGGGAAGAGACCTCCATGAGAAGCTGCTCTGCAGCATCAATCCCTACCTTCCCCGAATCAGCGGGGATGAGATGGCTGTCGCTGATCTTATCGAGACTTCTTCAAGGGAAGGGAAAATCGAGGGGGATAGGTTGCTCTCCCTCATCGTTCTGAGGATCAGCCTGTTTGTCCCTGCAAGGACACTGAATTCCCTTTACGGAGAACGGTTTTCCCTTGACCGTGAGATCATCAGCGACGCCCATACCTTCACGGCCATTGTGGATGCGTGCGGGAAATGCGGCCAGGGCGGACTTGCGGCATCACTCTGTCTCAGATCTGCTGAAGGGACTGATGAGGCATGGGAAGCAGCACAAAGCCATCGATGGCGTGTTCTTCAATCGCTGACTGCGCTTGCCGGACGAGACGAGAAGCAGAGTTTCTATGAAGTGGAGGAACGATCAGTGGCCAGTGATGTGGCAGATGTGCTTGCAAGGGACACGGTCCAGGAACGTCCAGTATTTGTCACAGCGCGTGACAATGATCTCTGTCATGTCTCGGCTCGTGCACCGGGAACTTCGGACCTGAATCTAGGCAATCTGATCCATGAAGCGGCAGTACGGTGCGGCGGTTTTGGCGGTGGCCACCGGACGAGAGCCGGGGCTACGGTTGCCTGTTCGCGGATAGGCGAGTTCCGTGATACTCTTGCAAGGATGGGGGTGGCATGAAGGAAATAGAGGGGATAATTATCACCCGGCACCGTCATGCAGGATGTGTTGCCGGGGCTTTGAGCCCAGACCATCTCTCTGCGATGAGCACGATTGCCTGCGGCGATGAAGTCAGGACGAGGATAACTGGCAGGAAAATTCGTTCCCTCATTGCATCAACTGACGACTATCTTATGAATTGTGCAATTGCGGAGGATCTATGCAGGTACGCTTCCGATTAGACGCAGAGCTCCGGTTCAGCGCCCCCTTCTCACAGGAGGCTGAGGAGTCCTGCCGGGCTCTGATTGATGAGGCAAACAGGGTGCTGTTCATGAAGGGTGTCCCGAAAGGGGTGGATCGCAGCGAAGTGGGCCAGATCACGCGATCCGAGTTTTCGGGAAATACCCTCACCCTTACTGTTGAGAGCGGGGCATACACCAGGGCCCACGATGCACTCTTCCGGTTCAGAAAGCAGGTCGCCCCCTCACTCGGGAAGCACCGGCTCGGTATCCGCGAGATCGTAGTAACCGATTATTCGATTGAGCTGGAGGGAGCATTCCCGGAGAACTTCCGGACACCGGAACTTCCGTTCATCAAGAAGGCGGTCCTTTCCGGCCGGGTGCTCTCTGTCGACCTCGCCGTCTCTGCTTCGGATCTCGAGAATCGTATCCCTGACCGGCTGGTCAGGCTTTTCGAAGAAAAGATCGAGGCTGCGGAATATGGAGGAAAAGGAGAGCACTGGGAACTCATCTATGAGAGTGGAGCAAAAGCCCGCCATTTCGAAGGGGACCCGACCGCCGAGATGATCCAGCGGGGCTGGATCAAGCATGCACTCTCCCGCGGGCAGTGGATCCATGGACCGCAGTCAACCCAGCTCTTCCGGGCATTTGAACAGATCGTTGTCGACGAGATCATCAAGCCCATGGGATTTACCGAGATGATCTTCCCGAAACTGGTGCCCTGGGAAGTCTGGATGAAATCCGGTCATACGAAAGGAGTCTATCCTGAGATCTACTATGTATGCACCCCTAAAACGCGTGATGCTGCCTACTGGGAGGATATCGGCGATTACTTCAAGGTCACCGGTGAAGTCTGGGTCGATGAGATAAGAAACCGGATCGACGGGCCGATTGGGGGTCTCTGCTACGCCCAGTGCCCGTCATTCTGGCCGTTCCTGCAGGGAGAGACCCTGGCAAACGACTGCCTCCCCATCCGGATCTTTGACCGGAGCGGAACATCCCATCGCTACGAGAGCGGGGGGATCCACGGGATAGAGCGGGTTGACGAGTTCCACCGGATCGAGATCCTCTGGCTCGGTACTGCAGAGCAGACGGTGGAGACTGCAGACCGGCTGCATGACGCCTATACCCATGTATTCGAGGATCTCCTCGAGCTGGAATGGCGGTGTGCCAAGGTGACTCCCTGGTTCATGGCGCAGGAAGGGATGATCGGTCCCGACAACGGCTGCGGATGCGGCGGGCGGATTGGGACCACGGATTACGAGGCGCTGCTTCCTTACAGTAACAGCTGGCTCGAATTCCAGAATGTCAGCATCAACGGTGACAAATACCCGAAGGGATTCAATGTAAAAATCCAGAGCGGGGCTGACTGCTGGTCTGGCTGCTCCGGTATCGGCCTTGAGCGGTGGACAGCAGCATTTCTTGCCCAGAAAGGGCTTGATATCGGGAACTGGCCGGATATCGTGGCGAAAAAGGTTGGAGAACCTAAAAATCTTTTCAAATTTCTCTGATGTGATAGTATGGCAAAGAAAAAACAGGTTGGACGAAGAGT
>JAAYWH010000041.1 GCA_012516785.1 Methanomicrobiales archaeon | reverse complement strand
ATTGTCGACCTCGTGAAGGAGGCCGGCTTCTCCTATGTCACGCTCGACCTGATCGGGTACCGGAGCGGGAGCATGGATGAAGTACGGGGGAAGACGGCAGTTCCCGGAAGGGAGGGCTCCTGATGGATGGGACGGTCTATGGCAACCTGTTTGCTCTCGTTCGCAAGGAGCGGCCGCTGGTGCACCACATCACGAACCGGGTCACCATCAACGACTGTGCCAACATCACACTCTGCGCAGGTGCTGCCCCGGTCATGGCTGAGGCACCGGAGGAAGCAGCCGAGATGGCCGGCCTCGCTGGAGCCCTTGTCCTGAATATCGGGACCCTGACAGAAGCCCAGGTCGGGGCGATGCTCCTTGCCGGCGCACGGGCAAACGAACGTGGGATCCCGGTTATCCTGGACCCGGTCGGTGCCGGGGCCACCAGGATGCGGACTGAGACCGTCCTCCTGCTCCTGGATGAGCTTGTGGTAGCTATCCTGAAGGGGAATGCAGGGGAGATCGGGGTGCTATCAGGTCTTGGGGGCACAGTCAGGGGGGTTGATTCGGGCGGAGTGTCCGGGGACCCGGTCGAGGTTGCCAGGGAATGTGCCAGGGCAACCGGGACGGTTGTCGCAATGACGGGTGAGATCGATGTTGTCTCCGATGGACGCCGCACCTTCCTTGTCGCAAACGGCACTCCGATGATGGGAAACCTCTCGGGGACCGGCTGCATGGCGGCCTCGGTTACCGGTGCGTTTGCCGCGGTCGCGGACGACATGACCATGGTCCCGGTGGCAGCCCTCGCGGCGTTCGGCCTTGCCGGTGAGAGTGCTATGAAGGGGTGCTCGGGGCCGTACTCGTTCCGCACGGCATTGTTCGATGCGATGTACAGGCTGCGGCCGGCTGATCTTGCAGTGGGGGCGAAGGTGAGCGTGCCGGATGGCATATGATCTCTACGTGATCACCGACCCGGCGATAGCCCGCGGGATGCCCCATGGCGGGATTGCCCACCGGGTGGTGGAAGGAGGAGCCGATGCCGTCCAGCTCCGCGACAAGACCCTTCCCGGGAGAGACCTGTTCGCGGTTGCCTGCGAGATCCGCGAGATAACCGAAGAGTCGGGAGTACTCTTTTTTGTCAACGACCGGATCGATATCGCCCTTGCCGCAGGAGCAGACGGGGTCCACCTGGGGCAGGGGGATCTCCCGGTCAGGGAAGCCCGGTCGATCTCCCCGGAAGGGTTAATCATCGGGGTATCGGTCGGCAGCGTCAGTGAGGCAGTCGCTGCCGAGTCTGCCGGGGCAGACTACCTCTCGCTCAGCCCGATCTTTTCGACCACGTCAAAGGGCGATGCCGGGCCCGGCCATGGGATTCCAGTGTTACAGGCGATTTGTGCATCGGTGACACTCCCCGTGATCGCGATTGGCGGGATCACACCATGGAATGTGCCGGAGGTGATCGCTGCCGGTGCTGAAGGGGTCGCTGTGATCTCAGCGGTCATTGCACAGGAGGATATCACGGCGGCTGCACGGCATATGAAAGCGATCATCAGGGATTCGAAAGAAAGAGTTCGGCAGATCCGATAACCGTTCCTGCATTACGGAAGAGCAAGCATCCGATCGATAGCCCTCCGAGCCGGGATCGCGATCCTTTCAGGGACCAGGACCCGGGGTGCCATCCGGTCGAGGGCGGCATGGACCTTTTCCAGGTCTGTCTTTTTCATGTTGACACAGATCGCACGGGAGGAGAGCGGATAGCAGTGCTTCTCCGGGCATTTGAGGGAGATCTGGTGCAGGATCCCGGTTTCGGTGCCGATGATGAACTCCTCGTTCTGGCTCCCGCAGATATGGCGGATCATCCCGGAGGTGGAGAAGACCTGGTCGGCTGCATCGATCACTTCGGGCCGGCATTCGGGATGGACGAGCACTTCTGCACCGGGGTGGCGGCTCCTCGCCGTCTGGATGTCCTTCCTGGTGAACCGTTCATGCACGAGGCAGAACCCATCCCACGGGAGGATCTCCTTGGTGGTGAACCTGGCGACATACCCTGCAAGGTTCCGGTCCGGCACCATGATCACCTGCTGCTCTGATAGGGATTCCACCACCTTCACTGCGTTTGCCGAGGTGCAGCAGATGTCACTTTCAGCCTTGACTTCCGCGGTGGTGTTGACGTAGGCGACCACGGCAGCATCGGGATACTGCTCCTGCAGGACGGCGAGTTCTCCGGCTGTGACCATCTCTGCCATCGGGCAGCAGGCACCGGCAGCAGGAAGGAGTACCGTCTTTTCCGGGGAGAGAATTGCCGCAGTCTCTGCCATGAAGTCCACGCCGCAGAACACGATGACTGGGGCTTTTTGTGCGGCGGCAGCCCGCGCCAGCTCGAGGGAATCCCCAACAAAATCGGCTATATCCTGCACGGCATCGATCTGGTAATTATGGGCCAGGATGACCGCATCCCGTTCTTCCTTGAGTGCAAGGATCTCATCCCTCAGTTCACTATCTTTTGCCATACTTCCTACCCTATGATGAATTCTGGCGGGTAAAAAACACATGGGCTGGCATCATCCTTGTACCGGCCATGCCAAAAAGGCCCTCGCCGACAGGAATTCGGGCTTCAGCCATTACTGACTCCATTCTTCGGCTCTCTTCCCCGAAGGATGTATTGGAATACGGGAATGGTCCCACTTCCCATGAACTACCGCATGGGTATCCTGTCCACCAAAAAAATCACCTGAGTTACCTTCAGATCCACGCATGAACACTGAGCGTACCGGAGGCACTTTCATAAGAAATAACATGATTCCTTTGAGGGCCACAAGCATAAAAGATGAAAATACCGGAGGTATTTTCATATATAAAAAAAGGGTTGCCGGGTATCGGGGGTGTCCTGTTCTTCCTTCGCCTGGAAGGATAGTATTCCTGGCAGGGATTACCTTCCCCGGGAGATGGCCCGCACCGCGGCAAGGAGGAGATCGATCTCCTGCTCCGTGGTATAGAGAGCAAGGCTTGCCCTGACTGTACCCTCTGGGAGACTGAGCCATTCCATCAGTGGCTGGCAGCAATGGTACCCTGATCGCACGAGGATTTCGGCCTGGTCGTCCAGCTGCTGGGCGATCTCGTGGGGATGCATCCCTTCAATCGTGAACGAGACCACGCCGATCCGGGAGTCAGGATTCCGTGGGGCATACACCCGGACGCTCTCAATCCCCTGCAGTCCGTCAATCAGCCGGGTGGCAAGGGTGCTCTCGTGGCGGTGGATCCGTTCCATTCCCTTTGCCATGAGATACTCTGCCGCAACCCCAAGGCCGATCCCCCCGGCGATGTTCGGGGTCCCCGCCTCGTATTTTTCATACCCCCCAAGAGGGACGTAGCCGTCTGCCGAGACTGACTCGACCATTCCCCCACCGAGGGTGGAGGGTTCAAGGACCGGTTCCTTCATCCAGAGCACTCCAGTGCCGGTCGGCCCGAGCATCTTGTGGCCGGAGAAGCAGAGGAAGTCACAGTCCAGCGTCCGGACATCGACCGGAAGGTGGGGGACGGACTGTGCCCCGTCCACGAGCAGCAGTGCCCCGTTCTTCCGGCACATCCGGGCGATCTCTACCACCGGCGTGACCACCCCGAGTACATTCGATGCATGGGTCATGGCGACCAGCCGTACCGGTTCGGAGAGGGCTGCCCTGAAGGCATTGAGATCGAGCTGGTAATCCTCAGTGATCCCGATGACCTCGACAGTCACCCCCTGGCGCGAGAGTGCCCGCCAGGGGAGGAGGTTTGAGTGGTGCTCAAGGATGGTCGTGACGACCCGGTCCCCCGGCCTCCAGGAGAGGCCGCGGGCGACCATGTTGATGGCCTCGGTGGTGTTTTTGGTAAATACCGTAGTCCCGTCGGTGCCATTGATCAGCTTCGCCACCTTCTCGTGGGCGTGCCAGTACCGCTGGGTGGCGATCCGGGTATAGCGGTGCACCCCGCGTCCGACGTTGGCACGGTACCGGTGCTCGAACTCGATCATCGCCTCGACCACCGGCTCCGGGGAGAACCCGGTGGCGGCATTGTCAAGGTAGATGATCTCTCCAAGGATCGGGAAGTCCTTTCGGATCTCGTCAACTGCGAAGGATTCGCGATCCGTTCTCTCTCCTGGTTTCATGGTACTCTCTCTTATCGCTCCCGCGGGCTTGTTCTGCCCGGGAACGGTCTTCAGGGTGAAATCTTCGTTGAAGGGGATCCCCCTGCTCCTGCAGAGCTCCCGCATCTTGGGCGGGAGAGCCTTCCAGCGCCAGAGTCCCCATCTCCGGAACTCTTCAGGGAGCCCTTTCTTCCCAGCCCACCGGTCGAGGAATGCATCCCACCGGGTAGTCTCTTCAGGGTGCAGGGCTCGGAGTATTTCGTACTCGCTCTCAAGCATCGCAGGGCAGACCATGCATCCGATCCGCTCGATCCCTTGCTCGTAGAGGGGATTGATGGGGGCGTTCTGCCACCAGAGGTAGAGGAATACCTCCAGCGCCCGCCAGTTCCGGATCGGCGAGATGTTCAGCTGCAGGGGATTTGCCGGGTTCTGGCTGGTCTCATCGAGGTCAGCCCGGTTCCAGGACTCGTACCAGCGGTTCCCCTGGACCGTGAGGCAGGGGCCGGTCGTCTCAAGGTAGATCTTCAGGGGGTGGAGCTTCTGCAGTTTGCAGCACCAGCGGTGATCTTTTCCCGGTGGCCCGGCCTTCTCGGCTGCCTTCCAGAAGTCACCGGCCTGCCGGATCACCTCCACCCCGAGCGACTCGACAAACGCCACGGTCTCGGGGAACTCGATGCCGGTGTCGAGGAAGAATGCCTTCTCTACGCCTGCTTTCCTCGCCAGGAGCAGTGCTGCCATGCTGTCTTTGCCGCCCGAGAAGGAGACATTGACACAGGGCCGGTCATGGAGGTGCCGCTTTATCGTGCGGACCGCGTTCCGCTCCAGGTTCTTCAGGTGGTACTGGTTCTGCCGGATGGCCGTGTCCCAGGCCGGGTCGGGAGGTGTTTTCGGCGTCACCGGCATCACCTCTTTGACCCGGATGAACCCTTCTTTCACGACACCGGTCCCGAACCGGTTCTTGTAGGCGACGATCACGGTCCCCTCCTCTGCCGGCTTTTTCAGGTGGAACCGTTTTCCCCCGATCCGCCCGCTCTCCGAACCAAGATCGGCATCGGTCTCGAGGCGGACTATCCCGCGGGTAACATGCGGAATGAGATAGGGAAGTGCTTCCGGGGCGATGTCGAGGCTGAACCGGCGGCTTACCGGGTCAAAGGTTAGCCAGCTGAACCTGTCGCCATGCATGATCACGAGATCAGCCCGGTCGACCCCGCCGGTCTTGTTCAGGAGGATGATCTGCGGCAACGGGACGGGACCGAACCGATCGGTGAGGAGGGTGCTGATCAGCTCCCGGTCAGCAGCAAGGGCGGGACGGACATCATAAGGCTGCAGAAGGGGGAGT
>JAAYWH010000040.1 GCA_012516785.1 Methanomicrobiales archaeon | reverse complement strand
CCGAGAATTTCTGAAGGGCGCCACGAGGTCTTTGCAATGAGGGTGGTCAGATCGATATCCCCCTTCACCAATGAGGCCACAAGGAGGGGCAGCATGGTCTCGACACCTGGTATTCCTGAAGGAGCATCGGGAAAAGGAACCGACTTCTCCTGCATGGCGTGTGGGGCATGGTCTGATGCAATCACATCGATCCGCTCCCATACAGACCAGAGCCTTCGCCGTTCAGTCTCGGTCCGAAGGGGCGGGTTCACCTTGCAGGAGGTATCGGTCTCCCCAGCCTGCTCATAGGAGAGATACAGGTGATGGGGGGTGACCTCCACCGATGCACTGCCGGCAGCAGCTACTGCAGATGCAGTACTCAGGTGGCAGAAGTGGATGCGGCAGTGGTGCTGCCACCCTGCGATCAGGCTGACAGCCCGGGTCTCCCCTGCCGGACCACGAAGACGGTTGTGGGTGGCAAGGTCTGAGGGACTCCCGGGCATGGCCTCTTCGGCATGGATGGTTGCGAGGCCGCCGAGCCTGCCGATGATCTCAAGCGATGCTTTGAGAGCCGGAGCATCGAGCGATTCACCATAACTCGACGGAGCAGCAAAGATCTCTCCGAATGCCATTGCCCCTGCCCCCCAGAGTGCCGCGAGATCGGTCCGGGCCAGGACCCCGCCATTGATCGCATAACTGCAGACCGAGTCCCGCGCTGCTTCCGAGATACGCTCCCGGAACGTCTCCTCGGTTATGAGAGGAGGAATGGTGTTTGGCTGGTCTACCACCATGGTAACGCCACCGGCAATCGCACTCATGCTCCCGCTCTTCCAGTCCTCCTTTCCGCTCTGCACCCTCCCTCTCATGTGGACATGCATATCGATGGCGCCGGGAAGGACAGTAAGGCCTCTGCACAATATCAGCTGGTCCGAGGGGCAGGGTGAGCCGGTGTGGACAACGATGCCATCGCTGATCGAGAGGTCCGCCACCCTCCCTCCGGGCAGGGTCACCTCTTTGAGTACCAGTTCGCAGCGGGGAGGGATCATAGAGAGGTAGTGGGTGCGGTGAACGGAAAATAGTTGTTTATGGACCAGCAGCAGGGGAACCCTCTGCGGTTTTTTCGAACCGGCTCATCAGGACAATGATGGCCGGCATGACAATGATGGCTCCGATGAGTGAGAATCCGACGGTAATAACCGTGACGAGGCCGAAATTGCTGATCATGTTGAAGGAGGAGGCGATCAGTGCCGCAAAGCCAAAGACGGTTGTCAGCCCGGATACGGTGATGGCAGTCCCGATCTGGCCCGTTGCCTGCTGCACCGAATCGATGACCGGCAGGCCATTTGCCCTCTCCTCGTAGTACCGCTCCATGATCAGGATGGTATATTCCGAAGCAACGCCGATTGTGAGGGACCCGAGCGTGGCGGTCATCGGTGTGTAGTCGATGCCGAGCACGTACATCACAAGCCCGTTCCACCCGACGATCATCATGATGGGGATGACCGGTGTGAGGGCTTTGACAGCATTCCGGTAAATAAGGAGCAGGAGACCGAAGATCATCACGAAGGCAAGGAAGGTCATCTGCGTCTTCCCGACATTGATCTCCTTGATCAGGTTGGTGAACATCTCTCCCATCCCGGTGATCCTGACCGACACTCCCGGAGGTGGCTCGTTCCATTCGATCTCCTGGGCAAAATTATCGATCATCGCCATCGCGACCTCGTTCTCCATGTCCACTGTCGAGAAGAGGATCACGGCATCGGTCGTGCCGCTGATATATTGTTCTTTCTGGGTCCCGGGGATCCTTGACAGGATCTCGTCGATCTCAGAGTTTGAGGTCGGAAGAATACCATTATTGTAGGCCACAATCAGGCTTGCAATGCTCTCTGATCCGATAATCTTGCTGTTGTGACGTTCCTCATACTGCTGAAACTCGTACATCCACCGTATTGTCCCGATATCGAGCACGTTGTCCCCCCTTACGTAGAGGGGAAGCGAGGCGGTCGATCCCATCGTTCTGCTGACTTTCTTGAGGTTGATCAGCGCTGGCATGTCCTGCGGAACGAACGTCTCCTCGTTGGTATTGATTGCGATCTCGGCATCCATCAGGAACCCGACAACGCCGATGAGGGCACAGACGAGAAGAATCGGCACCGCCTGCCTTGCGATCTTCCGGGCGAGAATACCGACCGCCGCATTATACCGCTCCATCAGGTGGCTGTTTCCTTCGCTTCCATTTGCGTTGTTGATGCCATGTTTGGGGCGGTACTTGAGAACAAGTCCGAGAGAGGGGATGGCAAGCAGCGCGACGAGGTAACAGCAGGCGACTCCGATGACACAGATAACGCCGAAACCGGCGATCATGGGGACCGGGGAGATCCAGAGAGCGAGGAATCCCATGGAGGTCGAGAGCATGGCAAAGAGGATCGAGGGGCCTGATCGGGTGATCGTGGTCCATGCTGCCTCCTCCAGGGAGGACTTTCTCGCCTCTTCATCAAATCTCGTCTGGATATTGATCGCATAGTCGATCCCGACCCCGATCAGGACAGGAAACGCGGCAATCGCGACCATGGTGATCGAATAAGGGGAGTATCCGATCACCCCAAACGTGAGGATGAGCCCGGATGCAACGATCCCTACCGGAAGAAACCGGTACCTGATATGGGAGAAGAACAACCCCACGGCGACGACCATCAGGACCATGGCGATCAGGATCAGGGTCCCCATCGAGGTACCCATCTCCTCTCCCATCTGCTGCTGGAATGCCGGATCTCCTGTCACAACGATACGAACCCCGGGTGGTGGACTGGAGAGCGTGACGATAGCATCCAGGTTGTCAAGGACTGAATTTTTCGTCTCCTGCGAAAGGCCGGGCTCAAGGGTTATCACCCCGATAGTGAGCAAGTGCGAGGGGATGTATCGTGAAGAGATTTCAGAAGGGATGCGGGAAATGACAGCATCCAGCTCGGCAGAGGATCGGGGGAGGACCCCCCCGTTCATCTGCGTTACCATGGAGGCAATACTGGATGTCCCGGTGATGTACCGCTGTTGTGAGATCTCCTCTTCGAGCCTCTCGAGATACCGGAGTGTCTCGAGGTTGAGCACATCATCGCTCTCCACGAGCAGCATGATGCTCTCTGACTGGAAGGTGTCCGTGTACTCGGAAAGGAGCATCGAGCGGGGAGAATCGGGGTCAAGGTAGGTCTCTGATCCCGTCTCCATCACGATGAAACTGGTCCCGACAAGAGCCACGGCAAGAAGGATCGCGATGAAAAGCAGGACCATCTTCGGCTTTTTCACGACCCTGTCTGCGATGATTTCAAAAGGAGATCGCATCGGTTAGAACACCGTCAGTACTAAGAGGTCGGCAGTATTGGTATTAAAGGAATTGTTGTGAAGAAGACAACAAAATTCCTCATATACCCCGATGCCCCCAAAAATAATTGATGAAAAAGATACCTGCAAGAAAGAACCTGGCATTTGTGATATTCCCTGAAGAATCCTTCATGGTGCAGGAGAATCAATATGGGAGGGTTGTTCCGGAAAACATCCGGCGAAGGGTAATCGAAAATTGCCTGGACACGTGGTCCTGTGAAAAGGTGAAACACGCCGGAGTGCTGGATCAGGTCAGGTGACAAGTCATATTGTGGGAAAACGAAAGTCCCCTGTAGAGAATTACCAGGTCACTGCCGGAAGGCGTGACTCACGATATCAGTGCTGGAAGGGAAAGTTACGCCCAGTCATTGCGGGAATAGGGGCGACTTACCATGTCACTGAGTGGAATGGAATGATCCACCTGGTCTTTGTGAAAAATGAAAGTCTCGTCCAGTCATTGCGGGAAAGGGAAGACGCTCCTCGTCATTCCTGGAAAAGAACGTCTCACCTGAACCTGTATAAGAGGGGAGACCTCAGGATGTTCGGTGCAGAAGAGCCTCTCTGATTGCCCTCTCGAGGATCTGCTTTGCAGCGATATGGTCTTCATCAGAAAGGACCAGCGGGGCATGCTCCACCACTGCCTGATCGTTCCCAAGGAACAGCCGCTCATTTCCTGCCATATCAGGTGATCCCTCCGTGGTATGATGCAAGATTGATGAATATCGTGGTCTCCCTCCCTCTTCTGCTGCATGCAAATCCCGTTGCCATCCAGGGATACGCCCTCGGGTACAGCAGCTCGGCATCCTCTCCGCCGATATACAATGCATTCCCGGAGGATATGGTCTGGTGGACGAACAATATCTTCGAATCGTCTTTCTTTTTTGAAACCAGTCTCTCAGCATCAGTTGTAAATGTGGTAAAACCCAGGTCCCGGATGATCTGCGGAGTGATGCTGTGGAATCCATCATTGCATTCTGCAGGATCTATCGACAAGAGGAAGAGGAGCCTCTTGGAAAAATCCGCCCTCACTCCCCGGTATACCAGATTGCCGGGGGTGATGGATGATCGGCTGATGATATTGTCAAGATGATGAACCAGTGCCTGAAAATTCGGGGACTCCTCAAGTCCGCTCAATTCCCTGGGATGCCGGAGATAATACTGCACCTCGTTGCTGTATTCGAGGTAGAATGCAACCGCTTCCTTTTCCTGCGGGGTGAGGTCCTCCCGATCCTCCCATGGGATGCTCTGAAGTTCGTTTTCTGTCACAGGAGAAGATGGTACGAAAGGAGATGAGAAAAGCGTTTCAGTTCAATCCGGGAGTGAGGTGATGGAATGGATCTGGTGCAACAAGGTATCTGGGGCACAAGTATCTGGTCCAACAAGGTATACCAGACCCGTCATCATCCTTCCAGTCCTCCGGGAAAAAAATGACGAGTGATGAGAAGCATGAAGGGGAGAACGAGCTAGTCACAGAAAGGAGATCGTTTCACGCCTCTTCTTTCAAATAGGGGATCTGAAAATAAAAGAGAGGATTGCTACAGGATCCAGGTATCAGCTGCGCAACTTCGGTGAATTAAACCAGAGTCCGTATACCTGATGGGTATCATCTCCTTTCCGGAATACGACCCTGACGTCAACGCCCTGTTCCTGTTCGAAATCTGCCTTGTAATTCACGACCAGGAACTCTCCGCTTCCTGTCACAACGGGATCACCCCTGGATACAGAGGAGCCGACCTTTGAGACGACCAATGCCCGATTCTGTTCGAACACCTTCTCGTCCAGACCCTGCTTCATCTCACTGCTGAAATCCCGTGAATACTGGGTGTAATTGTTCTGGTTAAATCCATCCAACAGGTTGTCGGTGATCGGATTCGCGAATGCAATGACCTGTGCCTGTTCTTCCGGGGATAATGGCATCTCCGGGCTGATACAGCCACAGGAACCAATCATTATGACTGTTGCAAGGATCAAAAGCAGGGGATTTTGTAACCGGTTCATCATGATGCAATGACACCCTTCTGATAATAATATTGATTAAAACAATGCGAGGGATGGGATTTGAACCCAAGAACTCCTGCGAGACTGGACCCTGAATCCAGCGCCGTTGACCTGGCTTGGCTACCCTCGCGCCTTTAACTGGTTTGGCTTACGGGGAAATAAAGGTGACTAAATCCGGTG
>JAAYWH010000009.1 GCA_012516785.1 Methanomicrobiales archaeon | reverse complement strand
GAAAACCCCCCGCTCCTATCAGCGATGAGGTCAGAAAACTCATTATCGGAGATGAACCGGTTATTACGGTCCGGCCCGCTGATCTTCTGGAACCGGTATTCGAAAAAATGAAGGAGCAGGCAATCGCAGATGGGCTCGTAAAGAAAGGGGATGAGGATGTCCTTACCTATATCCTCTATCCTGCAATCGCCCCTTCATTCCTGAAAGGTGAGCGGAAACCGGAGGAACTCCCTGTGAAAAATCAGAGGCAGTCCTCACCAGCTGACATACCTCATGCAATGGAGGGGGAAGTGGATGGCGAGGTTTTCAACGTCCGCATTCTCTCTGTCGGTGGCAGCGCGGTAACCTCATCAGCAGCTCCTGCTCAGAAAATACCCAGGGGAGATATTCAGGGCGGGATAAAATCGAATATGCAGGGGATGGTACTTGAAGTCGCAGTAAGCCGGGGATCTGAGGTGAAAAAAGGAGATCTGCTTGTCGTCCTTGAGGCAATGAAGATGGAGAATCCGATCCATTCTCCGACTGACGGCAGAGTCTCTGATATTTTTGTGAATGCAGGGGATGTGGTGCAGAGCGGGGATGTGCTCCTGGTGGTGGAATGAAATACTTCGAAAAGGTTCTCATTGCAAACCGTGGAGAGATTGCAATCAGGGTGATGCGGGCTTGCAGGGAACTGAATATCGAAACAGTGGCCATCTACTCAAATGCTGATAAGGATGCCCTTCACGTCAAATACGCTGATGAGGCATTTCTCGTGGGGGAGGCCCCGCCCTCCAAGAGCTACCTGAATATCGAGCGGATTGTTGATATCGCAAAAAAATCCGGGAGTGAAGCGATCCATCCGGGATACGGATTCCTTGCCGAGAATTACCATTTTGCAGAACGATGCACCGATGAAGGGATCACGTTTATAGGGCCTTCCTGGCGGACGATCAGGGCAATGGGATCCAAGATCGAGAGCAAACAGATGATGCGGGAAGCGGGAGTTCCGGTTGTACCGGGTACCCCTGGTGGGGTGAAGGAGCCGGATGAAGCACGGAAGATAGCTGAAGAGATCGGCTACCCTGTCATCGTGAAGGCAAGTGCTGGTGGCGGCGGAATAGGGATGCAGATAGTCAACGATGAAACAAGCCTCGAGGATGCGATCAGCGCGGGAATGCGCATGGCCGAATCTGCATTTGGTGATGCGACGGTATTTATTGAGAAATACCTTGTCAAGCCGCGACATATCGAGTTCCAGGTGCTCGCAGACGAGCACGGGAATGTGGTCCACCTCTATGACCGTGAATGCTCAATCCAGCGGCGTCACCAGAAACTTGTCGAGGAGGCTCCCTGTCCGATCATGACGAGCGAACTCCGGAAGCGAATGTCAGAATCCGCAATAGCAGTGGCAAACGCCTCCGATTACTGGAACGCGGGAACAGTCGAGTTCCTCTACTCCGAAGGGAATTATTACTTCATGGAGATGAACACGCGTCTTCAGGTAGAACATACCGTCACCGAGCTCATCACCGGTATTGACATTGTCAAAGCACAGCTTGCGGTAGCCGCTGGAGAAACCCTATCGTATGACCAGGCGGACATCAGCATCCGGGGACATGCGATTGAATGCCGAATCAACGCAGAAGACCCGCTCAACAATTTTGCTGCCGACCCGGGAAAGATCCTTCGCTACCGTTCACCTGGCGGGCCAGGGATGCGGGTCGATTCTGGGATACACATGGGATACACCATCCCAACCAATTATGATTCGATGATTGCAAAGCTCTGTGCCTGGGGTATGAACCGGGCAGAGGCGATTGACCGGATGAGGCGGGCGATCTATGAGTATGTTATCATCGGTGTCAAGACCACCCTGCCCCTCCATCATGCAGTGATGCATAACCAACATTTCATCAATGGTGATACCCATACTCATTTCCTCCAGGAAGAACATATCATGAAAACACTCCCCCGTTACGTACGCGAGGAGGAAAAGAGAATGCAGACGCTTGCTGCCTCCCTTCGCCAGGGAAAAGAGATTGCGGCGATAACCGGTGCAGTCAATGTATATCTCCAGAACAGGAAAAAGGCGTGAGTGACTGTCCAGGAGTTATCTCTCTTTTTTTCGTTTTCTCCAGCTTTTTCAATTCACAATTGTACCGGTTCTGGAACTGAAAAACCCGACGATAAAATAAACCTTGAGCAAGCACAGGAGAACCTTTAATAGGATTTGTATCGTTTTTATTATGCACTTTTGTGCGCTGCGGTGGCCTAGCTGGTTAGGGCGCCAGACTCATAGGGTAATGTGCAATTCGAGGCGCCGTCATCTGAGACATCTGGAGATCGTGGGTTCGGATCCCACCCGCAGCATGCCCTTGCTTTTTTCTCCCGTATTTTGCCTTTGAAGAGAAAACAAGGGGATTTCAGGGCGTCTCTCACTGCTCGCTTCGCTCGCGGCGAGGGCTCGGCCGCGACAGGTTGACCGGGGCCCTGGTATCGCTCCGCTCCGGCGACGCCCTCACTGTGTTCGATGGCGGCCTCCGCCTCGCGGGTTTATCGGTTCACAGAATCCAAGCCTGTCGACCGTGCTCGTCTCCACTTCGTTTCGCTCGTACCGTCTCCCTGATCTCTTTTCCTGGATTATATTGCATGAGACGCCCGTGATTTCTTCGCAGGATTATAGACAAATTAAAATATCACTTGTTTATACTGGAATTTTATGAAAGATGAAAACAACCAGTTCATAACTACTGTCGCGATCCTAACCCGGAGGTTGAAAGAAGGCAAGAGTTATGATGATTTCCGCAAGGCTTGGTACCATACCACCGGCTTCGGCGTCGAGGGAAAGGAGAAAGGGGGAAGCAACAAGATGGTTACTCTGATCAATGTGTTCGATCCGAGGGAGATCGTAGTCCTGGGTTTTGCCACAACTACGCTTGAACAGCTCAAGGACGCGCTTGATATCGATGTTACTTACCGGGGAGAGAACCCGATGGACAAAATCATCGAGCCAGAAATTGGGAGAAAATTTTGTGCCGTGATCTCGGAGGACGATTTTTCCGCTGTCGGAGAAATACCCTATAAACCACCAGGCGTTGCAGGAAAGGAAACGAATATGGAAGAATTTTATAAGAACTTAAAAGCCCTCGAGAGACTCTTTGAGGAAGCGTCAAAGAAACGCGATGAGATAAATGAGGCACGGAAAAGAGAAGAAAGACGGGGAAATACCTGAACTATCGGATATCCCTTGGAGGATAGAAGGTGCCCATTTCTTTTTTTCATCTGCTCACGTATCGTTCCTGATCGCGACCCCACAAAAATGGGAATGATCCGGAAAATAATAATGGATAAACTGGCAGTATAGCAATGTGGATGAATACTATGGCAACCTTCGTTCTTGTTCACGGTCACAATATGTCGACAGAAACCTGGAACAAACTTACCGTCGGAGATCCCATCCATACCGAAGACGGCCATCTGGGCGGCAGATATTGGGATGGAACCGTTTCTGCTCTCAAGGCACATAATTACCGCGCTTTTGCGCCGAGACTGTATCATGAATCCATTCATACCGTATTATGATACTTGAGAAGAATTATGGAAAAATTATCTCGAGGAGATCAAGAATGAGATAGTACAGACATCCAGAATCCTCACGGGGATGTTTTTCATACCAGCCAGCGTAATCTTAATTCGAAATATCCATATTAGCACCATTAATGGGTGAAGAGACGATTAAACCGATCACCTCCCCGCCCCAACAAAGGATACCTTCCAGTATTTTATATTCGAAGGCCCGGTCCCGCTATACCAGTGCTCACCGCCGTCTATGGTGTACATGATGACGCCCAGCGGCAAATCAGGAAATCTATCTATGAATTGAAGCCCTGCAACCCAGGCGATGCGATCGTCCATGCAGGTGATACCTTCAAACGAATAGAATGACGAAGGGCGGAATGACTGAACATCAACACTGCCATCCTCGGCAACCTGGACCTTGAAAATGTTCCCCGTAAGCATTTCATTCAGCACTACCCAGACTGTTTCCTCACTGGCAGCACAGATATCGTCAAAATCATTTGCCCCCCCAACATTTTGGGCGACTTTGAGCCACTGATTGCCCCCATCAACGGTCCGGTAGATATCCGTATAGGGTCTGACAACGCTCCAGACTGCCTGGGTGCTGTAGGCACTGACTATAAAGGTTTGGGCATCGGGCATAACATCGGGAAGGGGTTCCTGTCGCCAGGTTTCGCCATTGTCGGTGGTGTGGATGACATACCGTTCATCACCTGATTTGGTGGTGTCGGCAATCCATACCTCTCCATCACCGATGGCATCAATGCGATTAACTTCGGACATGGGCACGGTTGGATGGGGGACAATGGTCCATGTAGTGCCACCGTTCGTAGTATGAAGGACTCTCCCCCCCAATGAAACGGCCCAGGCTTCGCTGCGGCTGAGACCCTTCACCCCCTTGATACCCCCCGCAAGGCCATCCGGAATGGTCTGTGCAACCCAGGTAGCACCTCCATCAGTGGTATGCATGATGGCACCTCGTGTATCGCTCCTGTTGTCGGAGCCCAATGCAACCCATGCCGTCTGGTCGTCAACTGCGCTGACGTCGTTGCCATGAACACCTGTCCAGGCAGATAAGTCGCCCTGCGCCTGCCAGGTCCGCCCGCCATCGACGGTGTGGATGATGGCTGCTGCATCGTTCTCATCCCAACCGGTAGCCCAGCCCACCATCGGGGTGTATTCGTTATTGTGCCACCGGTTCCCCTCGCCCAGGTCTGCAACGTCCATTGTGTTGTCATGGGCAGAGTTCCCTGTGATTACGTTATCATCTCCAGCAATTGCAATGCCGACCCCGTCATTGGTCTGCACTTCGTTGTTCATGATCCGGTTCCGTTCTGTACCGGCCATGAGGGAGATACCGTTCAGATGATTGTTGAACACTATGTTACCGAGGATCAGGTTGTCCCTGACGACCGCTTCCTGATCCCCTTCCAGGAGGATCCCGCTGCCGAACATAGAAAAACTGACGCTGTTAGAAATCACCTGGTTGTTTGTCAGGGTAGCGCCTTTGCCGGCTTCCAGGGCAAGACAGTCTCCCCCACAATTCTGTATCGTGTTTTTAGTGACAATGTTGTGGGTGAGGGCTGTTTCTGGTGCAGCACACAAAGAGATGCCATTGTGCCCGCATTGACCAATCGTATTCCCGACAATCGTATGGTGACCCTGGATTACCAGGTTCTCGCTCTCCGTGCCAATGGCAATACAGGTACCATACGGGGCCTCATCAATACGATTTCCGGACACCAGGAAACCTCTGCCATTTGTTATCATTATCGGGTTCTGGCTGATACCAACGAACGTGTTATCACGGATGACATTACCCCGGTTGATGGCACCAGGAGCCCCGGAGACAAAGATAATCCCAAGGTCAGCCTGCTCGATGGTATTGCCTTCAACGATGTTGAAGTTCGATCCACCATCAGAGTCCCTGCACACAATCGCATTGACCCCGATGCAGGTGTCGGTAAAAAAGATGGTGTTGTCCGCAAAGGTGTTGAAGCTTCCTTCGAACTTGATGCCCGGGGCGCACTCTTTCCCGCCTACAATGGTAAACCCTTGAATGGTGACGTGATCGGCAAGGACCTGAAAGCCCGCCGTATTCGGGGGCTCTACTACCACATCTTCGCCAGTAGCCATGATATAAAGATTATTTTTTATCACTGACACCGCTTCGGGATACGTACCGGGATACACAAGGATCCTGCTTCCCGGACTTGCGGCATCAACGGCAGCCTGGATGGTTTCATACTCCCGGCCCGGACCTGCGGTCAGCATCGTTCCTGGTCCTGCGGCAGTAACTGGTACTGCCAAGACAGCCAGTACCAGGAAGAGAATACAGGTCCATCTCCCGATGATTCTGGGAGTGATATACACCGTCCCCCTCATTTTATGACACCCCATTTATACTGTTACCCATTTAAACATCCACAATTAAATATTATATCCCGATGAAATTCCCTTCAAGAGCCTTATTGTATGTCCCGCCCAGGCTTCATCAGTAATATCAATGGAGAGACGACCTGGTGGAAAAGAATCAATTCTCAACACGTAGCAGGCTGACTCTATGATCTTCATGGAATAAGAGGTAATTGCTAATCATCCCTGTTCCCAGCAGGTGTTAATTTCAGATAGCCGAATCTTTCTTAGGTGTTTTAGTACCAGGATTGTGTAAACATACCTCACTTCAGGTCCGCGAGGCGTTGATTCTCTATATCTATCCGATTGATATATAGAAGACTATATTCTATGTCGAAAT
>JAAYWH010000039.1 GCA_012516785.1 Methanomicrobiales archaeon | reverse complement strand
GCTGCCAGGAATCCTGCGATGAGAACCACGAAGAGTAATACCCTCCATTGTTTCATAGTGGAACATGCCGGGCACCACTATTAAAACATGATCCTGGTCGCGTCCCGACCCGGAACGAAAAGAAAGACCTGCGGGAGGATGAACGGGGGGAATCCTCAATCGCCTCCCCGTCAAGGCTTGCGCCTGGTACAGCCATCAGGAAGAGGTCGGCACTGCCTGCACGCTCCCTCACCGTGCAGACCTCCATTGGCTCCCCGTCCTGATCCGGCACAACCTCAGGTGAACACGCCCCCTGAAGGAAGTTCCGGCTCACCCCGGCCTCACGCTGTAATGCCCTGACCTGCTCATCACCGCCCCCTGGATCGCCCCGTCCACAAATCCCTTCGCCTTCGAAAATGCCAGCTCGATCGAGCAGTCATGGGCCAGGTACCCTGCCATTGCCGCAGAGAAACAACACCCTGAGCCATGCACCGCAAAGGCGTACTTCGGGGACTTCAGCATCATCTCCGTATCCGGTCCCACAAGGATGTCAACCGCGTCGTTACCGGGAAGATGGCCGCCGGTCACCACGACATAATCAGGTCCGAGGTCGAGGATCGTCCTTCCTGCCTCCTTCATCTCGGGAATGGTGGAGATCTGTTTCATCCCGGAGAGAACGAGGGCTTCGGGGATGTTCGGGGTGACCACCGTTGCCCTGGGGAGAAGGGTGCAGAGAAGGATGCCGGTCGCATCCTCGTCCAGGAGGCGGCTGCCGCTCGTTGCCACCATGACAGGGTCGAGGACGAGCGGGATTTCGGGAGGGAGGGCACGGGCGACCGCCCGGATCATCCCGGCAGAGCCGAGCATCCCGGTCTTGATGGCCCGGACGGGGAAGTCCTCGAGGACAGCCCTGATCTGGAGGGTCACCATCGCTTCCGGGACCATCGAGACCCCAAACACCTCCCGGGTGTTCTGGGCGGTGATGGCCGTCACCACCGATGTGCCCCAGATCCCGAGGGCAGCAAAGGTCTTCAGGTCGGCCTGGATCCCCGCACCTCCCCCGGAATCGGACCCGGCAATCGTGCAGGCGGCAGGAAGTGCAGCAGTACTCATATCCTGACATGGGAAGGTCTGGGAGTAAAATGCTTTCGACGCACCGGCATCTCCCCCCGGGACTCCTGGCCTGCGACGTTCCAAACGGGATTGATTGAACCAGGAGGATTGACAATAATTTATACCACTCTCAGTATAGTCATGCGTAAATAAGGGAGGTGCGATACTCACGAAACCATACCTGATCATCAGCATCGTGCTCGCCGCACTGATGCTTGTCGCGGTCATTCCGGGCGCAGCGGCAGAAGAGGCAACCGGATCGATCTTCCGGATACAGGTCGCCGGACCGGGCGGAAACCACCTGGTCCTCGACCAGCAGCAGGAGGAGGGAGAAATTACAGTACATCCTGGTGACAGGCTGGTCATCACGGGCATGGCACGGAAAGAGGGGAGAGGAGTCCTCACCTTCACGCTCTTCAATGCCACATCAGAGCCCTGGCAAACCCTCCGCACCCTCCCGTTCCATGAGCAGACCAGAAAAGAGGCGAGGGTTATCCACCAGAGGTTCATTGCTGATGAAACCATGGTCGGATCACCCACCCTTCTCTACTTCAGGGTCAGCTCCGGGAGCGGAGATGAGCTGGACTGGGCGAAGATCACGATCACGGTCATGGATGATGACCGCCCACCCCGTGAACATCCTGCAGAGAAACCAGAACCACCGATCAACCAGAGAAAGGAGAACGGAGAAATCGGGAAGAACTGGAGTACCAGCCAGAAGAATACGGAAATAAGAAACACTTCCTACAGGTATCATGCCACCCGTGCCTGAAGTATGGCACGATTCCAACGTCCGCGTGAACCGGTCCGATCTCATTTTTCAGGGTTTTTAAAACCCCCTTCTCCGGAACGAAGCCACCCCTTTATAAAGCGATACTATTTATCCCCCTATTCCTGATACTCATACCATGGACGAACCCCCGGGCATCCTGCAGGAGACCGGGACGCACGGGACCAGCCCCGGGAGGTACCAGTATCTCCTCCGGGATGGCAGCGAGGCATCCTTTGTTGCCGAAGGCCCCCGCCTCTCCCGGAAGCACCGGC
>JAAYWH010000038.1 GCA_012516785.1 Methanomicrobiales archaeon | reverse complement strand
GGAAAGATAAGGCTTTTTTCTATGGCGTACAGGTCCTGTATCAGCTATTGGAAAATCCTGAATTCCTTTAGATCACGCAACACTCACCTTTCACCCCTTCAATAGGAGTGTTGAATTCGCAAGGTGCTACATCAAAATATTTTCCAATAATTGTGAAAACTCTGCCTGCGGAAGTCCGGAGATAGAATGAGATGGTCAGGATTAGATGAAGACCATTTTATTTTTTTCTAACCCGCGGGATATATCACCTATATGCTTTGATCCTTTGAGGCAAGAACCAGGATTTCGGCCAGGCTGGAAAAAAGATTAAATGAAGAGGGGAGCGAACACGAGCGAGACGATTGACATCAGCTTGAGCAGGATGTTCAGTGCCGGGCCGGCCGTGTCCTTGAAGGGATCACCTACGGTGTCACCGGTAACGGCAGCCTTGTGGGCAAACGATCCTTTTCCGCCGAGGTGTCCTGCCTCGATGTATTTCTTGGTGTTGGCCCAGGCACCGCCCGCGTTTGCCATCATGATAGCGACGATGAACCCGGTCGCGATCGAGCCGACGAGTAGCCCGGCAAGGGCAGCAGTTCCGAGGGTCAGTCCTACCAGTACTGGGGCGATGATGGCCATCAGCCCGGGAGCAATCATCTGCTTCAGGGCGGCGTTGGTGGAAATGGTGATACAGGAGTCATAGTCCGGTTCGGCTTTCCCTTCCATCAAACCCGAGATCTGCTTGAACTGGCGGCGTACCTCCTCGACGATGTAGCCGGCAGCCCGCCCGACCGCGGTCATGGCGAACGAACAGAAGAGGAACGGAAGCACTGCACCAATCAGGATACCGACAAAGACAATCGGGTCGAGCAGATCGACTACCTGAAGGCTGACCGCCTGGGTGTACACGGCAAAGAGTGCGAGTGCAGTCAGGGCTGCACCGCCGATTGCAAAACCTTTCCCGATCGCCGCAGTGGTATTCCCGACCGAATCGAGGGTGTCAGTGATCTCGCGGATACCTTTCTCCTGGTGGGACATCTCGGCGATACCACCGGCATTGTCAGCGACGGGGCCATAGGCATCCACCGAGAGGGTAATCCCGAGGGTTGCGAGCATCCCGACCCCGGCAAGGGCAATACCATACAACCCTGCCTGGTTTGCTGCAATGAGGATAGCAGCCACAATGATGATTACCGGCCAGATGGTGCTTTCAAATCCCACCGCCAGGCCGGTAATGATATCGGTTGCGGCTCCCGTCTCCGCAGCCTTGACAATCCGCTGGGTAGGGGGCCGCTCGTACGAGGTATAGTATTCTGTCACGAGGCCGATCAGGAATCCTGCGACCAGACCTGCAACAGTAGCAATGAACACCCCGATATAATGAGGTCCTATGAGGGTATCCACCAGCCACCAGGTCGCAATCACCGTGAGGACGAGGCTCGTGAGGGTCCCGATATTGAACGCCTTGTGGATGGCACTGCTCTCGTTCTTCGAGCTCCGCACGAAGAACGTCCCGATGATGGAGGCGATGATGCCAAGCGCAGCGATGAGCATCGGGAGGAGTACGAGGTTCTGGACCGGGACATTCACGAATCCCGCAGCAATGGATGCGACAACAGCAAGACCCATCGTCGCGATCACCGACCCTACATACGATTCGTACAGGTCGGCACCCATCCCGGCGATATCACCCACGTTGTCCCCGACATTGTCGGCGATGACCGCGGGGTTCCTCGGGTCGTCTTCCGGGATGCCCGCCTCGACCTTGCCCACCAGGTCAGCCCCGACATCGGCTGCCTTGGTGAAGATTCCTCCCCCGACACGGGCAAAAAGGGCGATCGAGCTTGCTCCGAGCGAGAAGCCGAAGAGGACATTCACGGTGTCAGCCAGCGTCAGTGCGGTAAACGATGAGAAGGCATAGAAGAGCACTGAGAGACCGAGCAAGCCCAGTCCGACGACGATTAGGCCCATCACGGTCCCGCTCGAGTATGACACCCGGAATGCGTTTGCCATCCCCTTCTTGGCAGCGTTTGTCGTCCGGACATTCGCATAGGTGGCAGCTTTCATCCCGATGTAACCGGCAAGGGCAGAGAGTGAAGCCCCAACGATGAAACAGACTGCCGTGAACGGATTGATTGCAAGGGCGAGCACAATTGCCATCGCTATCATGAAGACAAGGATCGCAGTGTACTGGCGCTTCAGGTAGACCATCGCACCAAGCCTGATTGCACCTGCGATCTTCTTCATCAGATCGCTGCCCTCTTCTTCACGCTTCAGAACCATGTAGGAGTAGGCAGCAAAGAGAAGGCCGATAAAGGCACAGATTGGGACAAGAATAAACAGATCCATCAAATACTATCCTCCGAATCTCGTGAAAATGGTGTTTTTGTACTTATACTGGTGTACTATGAGAGGATAAAAAGTGAACGACTCATCTGATGTGAAAAGGGCTTCGCTAATTTTATGCTGGTGTCTCAATCAGTCCAGTGTATTTTTTTCTTTACCAGAGCGCAGCCTCGACTGACATCAATTGAAATCAAGGACCGTGGGCTTCAGTGTCTGCAGATCGAGCTGAACCGCCCTTGCAGGAGTCGGGTTGATATTCATCTGTTTCTGGAATGAGGTCTGTGACTGCCAGGTCCCGGCATTCACACAAAGAGTGCCACGGTAGTCTGAGATCCCCATGATGTGGATATG
This sequence comes from Methanomicrobiales archaeon, assembly GCA_012516785.1. Lineage (GTDB taxonomy): Archaea > Halobacteriota > Methanomicrobia > Methanomicrobiales > Methanospirillaceae > UBA9949. The sequence goes on along the minus strand of JAAYWH010000038.1, from coordinate 2,714 downwards.
GCCGGTATGGAGCACTTCAGGGACCGGGTCGATCACCAGGTGATCCTCCCGGCCCGGGGCGATAGGGGTCCTCTTGCCGTAGGTGGGTGCAAGATGCCGCCGCTGGAGCATCCCGGCAATCATCGGAGAAGCATCTTCATATTTTGCGCCGGGGACCAGGCTGATCAGGTCGTCGATCGACCTGCCATGATACATCTGGACCATTACACCCTGGAGACTGACCAGTGCCGGATTCTCAACGAACATGCAATTTTTTGGAAATCTGCCGACAAATTCAGGAGGTATGGCAGGCTGCGGCTCTGCAGCACGCACGACATCATGGTTTCCGGGGCTTATTACGATCACCATTCTTGATGGCAGACTACTCAGCATGGCGCCCAGGGCATCATATTGTTCATAGATATTGGCGATAGTGAGTTCGTGCTCCTGCCCGGGATACACCCCTATCCCATCCACCAGATCGCCTGCGATGAGGAGATATGATACCTCCGCATCATCGAGCCAGTCAGAAAAACGGTTCCACGCATTCTCGAGGAAGGTATCGCTACCGACATGGATATCAGAGATGAGCACTGCCGACCCCGGCTCACTGCTGGTGAATGGGGCATGGTTAATGGGGACATCGGGACGGAGGACTTGGTCGGCAAAAAAGAGCCTGCCATCACCCGACAGGGTCCCCCTCACCCCTATCACTTCATCGGGGATCAGCGTCTCTCCATCGGAAAAGACAGGGCGTCCCTTATGAAAGAGGACCGGGAGCGTCCCTGAGGGATCTTCCAGCTCTGCCATACGGTGACCATTGGTTGTACTCCGTGTCTCTATCACAAGGCCAAGTACCGTACAGGTCTCCTCCCGGTAGCGTGAGTTCCTGAGCAGCCCTTCGATAGGGACAGGAGTGCACCGGGAGCGGACGATGCTTCCCAGCCTGTTGTACCGGTCCCTGAAATACTGGACGTAATCGGTGACGGTCCCTCCATACCCCGATGCACCGTTGTTGCCCTTCACGACCTCGCAACGGGGATCGGCGGAAAACCTGCTCCCATCCCGGTCGGGGATAATTCCAGGGATATGTTTCACGGAGACAACAATGGTGTCTTTCGGGATGCTCTCGATGATTGTCTCGATAAGACCGGGGTCACCCTGCTCGGCAAGGTACCTCACCACATCAGGATGGACCTGCATCTTGGTCTCGAGAAAACGGTGAACGATTGTCCTGGTGTCGAGCATCCCACGTTCGTTAATAGTATTGCCATCTCGTGATTTCTGTGTTTGGATCGGGACCCTGGAGGGAAGGTCTGACGGTATCCGGATTAGGATCAACCATCGCGATTCCTTAATAGCCAGCAATGCGAATAGAGGTAAGTTATAGTATGGTGGATCCGAAAAAAAAAGCAGAGGAAAAGAGCCTTATCGGGACCCTCCGCACCAGTGAACATCCCTGGATCGCATTCGCCCGCGAGATCATCTGGATTGTCGCGGTGGTTGCAGGGATTGCCCTTGTCCTGTATCTTGCTTCCGGTACCTGGCCGGCCGTGGTGACCATCGAATCCGAGAGCATGGTGCCGCATATGAACGTCGGGGACCTGGTATTCGTGGTGGAGAAGGACCGGTATGGGGCTCTGCAGACCTGGCAGTCCGGCAGAGAGACTGGATATATGAAATTCGATGAGTATGGTGATGTGCTGATTTACTCCCCGAACGGGGCAGAAGGTTCGCTCATCCCTGGCCTTGGTGGCGGGATCCATCCCATTATCCACCGTGCAATGGATACCACTGAGACAAGTACCAGCATCCCGGTATACTACTATTTCTACCCGGGGCAGGGCAGCCCTGACCGTTATCTCCCGGTCACAATCGATGATAACGCCTGGATTCTTGAGGACGGCACGATTGTTGCAAGGATACAGAACGGGCTCCTCATCCCGGACAAGGGCAATGCCACTCCTGATGAAGGGTATATTGTCATCTCTGAACAGGTGTCAAAGAACAGCGGTTATCTCACCAAGGGGGATAATAATGTCCGGAGTGATCAGGGATCCTACCTCTCCAGGGCAGAACTCGGTGTGATCCAGCCGGTGAAACCCGAATGGATCGTGGGGAAGGCATTTTTTGCCATCCCCCTCATCGGATACATCCCTCTTAATATCAAACTGGTCGCAGTTATCCTGATCCTCGTGCTGGTGGGGTGGGAATTCTACCAGCGGAGGAAAAGCGGGGAATCTGGGAAGAAACAGGAGAAAAAGTGAATATTAGGGCCCGACATGGACATCAATATCATACTCCGTGATGTTGAGGGAGGCCACCGCTTGAGCGAGGAGGAGGCTGCCGCCCTCCTCAAGGTACGAGGCCGCGACATCTTTCTCATATTCTCACTTGCAGATGCCATCAGAGAGGAGCGGGCAGGACCCGTGGTCACCTATGTCCGAAACCAGAACATCCACTTGACGAACATCTGCAAGAACCTCTGCGGGTTCTGCGGGTTCGGCAGGAATGAAGGGGATGAAGGGGCTTTCTGCGACGATATTGAGATGATCAAAAAGAAGGTTGCCCTCGCGAGGTCCCGCAATGTCACGGAGATCTGCCTGCTCTCCGGAGTCCATCCCCGCTTTACGATGGAGACCTATGAAGAGATCATCGGGACCGTGCACCAGGCAGCACCCGGTGTTCACCTCCATGCCTTCAGCCCTGATGAGGTGATGCATGCCGCACGGCAG
>JAAYWH010000008.1 GCA_012516785.1 Methanomicrobiales archaeon | reverse complement strand
GATCAGTTCGATCCCGGGGTAGAGGGGGAACCTATCCTCACCATATATCTGGAGCTGCTCCCGTCTAGACCGTGATCAGTTCGATCCCGGGGTAGAGGGGGAACCTATCCTCACCATATATCTGGAGCTGCTCCCGTCTAGACCGTGATCAGTTCGATCTCGATCTCTTTCGGTTCGTTGCCGAAGTGGATCATGGCTCCGTCGCCCAGCGCCGCCATACCCGGGTTGACCACTTTTACCCCCTCTTCGATCGCGATGCCCCGCTCCTCGTGGATATGGGCACAGCAGACCAGGTCGAAGCAGGTGAGGTGACGGCGCACACTCTGGCTCCCGACATGGTTCCCATTTGCCTGGTCGAGAAGGCCGTAGGGAGGTGCATGGCTGATCAGGACGTTGTGCATCGCCAGTTCGCGCTTTTGGAGGACCTTGTGAAGAAGGTCATCGATCTGCTTGTCGGTCAGTTCAAAGGGCGTGCTGAAGGGGGTGGGATTCGACCCTCCAATCCCGCAGATCGAGATCTTTCCAAGGTTGATCTGTGCGCCATGGAGGCAGACACAGTCGGACTGTTCCAGGACATCGATCGTCTCCCGTGGATCGCAGTTACCAGGAACTGCAAAGCAAGGAACATCGATTCTGTCAAGAACGTCGGTCACCGATTCGGCAGGACCCATGTTGGTAAGATCCCCGGCAATAAAGACTGCATCGGGATTCAGATCAAGGAATGGATCGAGTTTTCCGTATTCACCGTGAAGGTCTGCCAGAAGCAGGACATCCATCATGCTCTATCATTCGAACATGAACCACAAAAGGATATCCTTGGATCCCTCCATGATCCGGTTACTTTCCCCTTCAGTGCAAGCGATCCGAGCAGGTGGGAGAGCTCAGGGATGAGCGGGACCGGGCTGGTCTTTTCGAGAGGAGTTCCTGGCAACGGGAGAAAGAGGTGCGCGTGGACCGTCCCGCATGTGCTGATCCAGCGGATCAGATCGGCCGTCGCGCGCTGGTCTTCGGCAGTCTCAAAAGGAAATCCTACGATCACGTCGACCACCGGCTTCAGGCCGGCATCGCGGCACAACTCCACCGCATGGATGACATCATCGACCGAGTGCCCGCGCTTCAGATGCTCAAGCACGCTGTCACTCCCTGACTGGGCGCCGAACTGAAGACTGGTGTTGGCACAATACCTGGTGATCAGGGAGAGTGCCTCTTCGGAAACGAACTCGGGCCGGACCTCGCTTGGAAACGTCCCGAGATAGATATTGTTCCGGAGCCGTTTCAGGAGCCGTTCCACCTTGGCGAGGCAGGGGCTTCTGCCGTCTGAACCATAGGCGAGGGCATTCGGCGTAACGAACCGTGCATCCCGGTACCGCGAGGCGTACCGGGCAACCTCATCGATGCTCCTATGCCGCATGGCATGGCCGAAGATCCTCGGGGTCTGGCAATAGGCGCAGGAGAATGGGCATCCCCTGGAAAGCTCCACGTATCCTTTCATCTGCGAGAACGGGGGCCAGGCATCAAGACGGACCATGCTGTCGGCAGGCCGGAAGCCGTGGCGGGTGGCAACTCCCGGGACCGTATCGGCGGTTCCCTTTTCGATCGCAAAGAGGAGTTCCGGCAGGGTACGTTCGCCTTCCCCGACAACCACGTAGTCCGCCTTCTCTGCCACTTCCCGGTAGCATGCCGTAGCGTAGGGTCCTCCTGCAATGGTGATACAGCCCCCCGCTTCAATCTCCGTTAGAAGGGAAGGGGCATTCAGCGAACTGAGGCTGTAACAGGTGATATCAGGGGCTGGTGCACTGACAGGCGAAAGCAGGATCCCCTCACGTTCGCACGCCGCATAGAGGGCGGCGTAGGTATTCCTGGTCCCGCTGGTGAACCTCCAGTGTACCTTCATTCCTGTGGTATTGTCTTGTCCGGGATAAAAAAAGGAAGGGGGCGCTATCCCCGGGTCCGGTAAGGCACGAGCTGGTCGATGATCTTATAGGTCTTCCCGGTATTCAGTGTCACATACACCTCGATCCGGTCGGACTCCTTCGTCCCCTGGATCTCCACCTCTTCCTGCATCTCGGCCGTAAGGTGCTCGATAATCACCTTTCCATCCGACCGCGTGAGGCGGACAAGGATATCCCTGGTGGCGATCTGTCCTTCTCCCCCGGCAAAGATGACTTTGATGGTCGCTGTTATGGGATCTTTCTCGTTTATCTGGACCGTGACTGACTGGCCGGGCGGCATGGTGACGGTCGGACCCGGTGTCATACTGTCCGGTTGGCTGCCCGGGGGTATTCCGGGGATACTTTCCGTGCAGCCTGCACAGAGGAGAGCCATAGCCGACAGAAGGATGAAGAACAGAACCTGGTTCTGCATAGCAGAGATTATATAAATCGAACAGGTTTAAAAAATTGTTCAACCTGGGGGTTCAGGATATGCCATCCTGATCGTATTCGATCGTTCCCGTATCGCCATCTACGGTGATGCAGGTCCCGTTCCGGAGTTGCATGATGTCCTTTTCAGGTTGGTCTACCATGGGGATCTTGCCCATGATCGCACCTACCGCTATGATGGGATCCGCCCTTGTATTGATGATGCCCGCAGGGGCTTTTTTGTTCCTCTTCAGGGCATAGAGGACATACGATCCTACCGTCGATCCTTTCCCATGTGGGAAGGCGAGCACCTTTCCGGTGATGCTCTCCCCTTCAAGAGGATGCCCCTTCTCAACGATGATACCCGTGTCAGGATCAACTCCGGAGAGGAAGGAGATGGCAGCAGGACTGACGAGGAGCTCGCCTGTCCCTCTCCCCCGTGATATCCCTCGCCCATGGACTATCAAAATCACACCTAATAAATGGTAGGAATCCGAATATAATAGTATAATGGAAGAAACCATCCTCACCCCATCGGGTGAGTCTGAACTCAGCTGGCAGCTGAAGGCACAGGACCTCGAGTCCCAGCTCCTTGACCTCAAGGTGAGGAACGATGAGCTGGCCCGGGACAATGCCCAGCTCAAGCGGGAGAACAATCAGCTCAAGAGGATGCCCCTTTTTGTCGCCGTAGTGATCGATCTTTTGGGAAAAGGCGAGGTATACCTCAGGCAGCAGGGGAATAACCAGGAATATATCACGCACGTGAACGATGAGCTCTTCAGCCAGCTCAAGCCGGGGACCAAGGTCGCGGTCAACAACGCACTCTCTATCGTCCGCATCGTCGGGAACATTTTTGACTCCCGGGTCCGGGTGATGGAACTCGAGGAGTCGCCGGACATGACCTTTGATCATGTTGGCGGACTCGAGAAGGAGATCGAGGAGGTGCGGGAAGCGGTGGAGTATCCGCTCACCAAGCCCGAGATCTTCGCACGGATCGGGGTGGAACCCCCGAAGGGGATCCTGCTCTACGGTCCGCCGGGAACGGGAAAAACCCTGATTGCAAAGGCGGTTGCCCATGAGGCGAAGGCGACGTTCATCCGGATGTCAGGGAGCGAGCTCGTCCACAAATACATCGGCGAAGGGGCACAGCTGGTCCGCGAGCTCTTCTCCCTTGCCCGGGAAAAGGCACCTACGATCGTCTTCATTGACGAGATCGATGCAGTCGGGAGCACCCGTACCAACGATGGCACGTCAGGAAGTGCCGAGGTCCAGCGCACACTGATGCAGCTCCTCGCGGAGATGGACGGTTTCGATAACCGGGGCGATGTCCGGATCATGGCTGCCACCAACCGCGTCGACATGCTGGATCCGGCCCTCCTCCGCCCCGGTCGCTTCGACAGGGTCATTGCAATCCCTCTCCCTGACAAGGCCGGCCGGAAGGCAATCCTCGGGATACACTCGAGAAAGATGACTTTGATCGATGTGGATCTCGACCGGATTGTCGACATGACCGAAAACGCGACGGGGGCTGATCTCCAGGCGGTCTGCCGTGAGGCCGGCATGATGGCGGTCCGGAGGGAAGCGGACGGGGTCTCTGAGGAGGACTTTGAGAAAGCAGTCCGGAAAGTGAAAGCGGAGGTCGTCACGGATCTCCGGATGTACACATAATCCCTTTTTTTGTCCTTGATTCATGGATGTTGCGTCATGAAGCAGCGGTTGCCATACCGGATGACATCCAGAGACTCTTCCGGGTCCCGCATTTGTTATGCACCTCTCCTCACCAGCATGGCCCGATGATACAGCAGTCGCACCTACTCCGGCGTAAATACATCGTCTCCTCCCCGGCATGGCCGGACGAATTGCCCCGCTTTTTTACGATGTTCCTCCAAGCGGAGGGATCTCCTGAAACTGGTTGTACCGCTGTCCGTCAGTATCGTGATCAGCACCCCTTTCCTTCGCTGATTGGTATCCAACCGGGGAGCCTATAAATTCCGGGTGACCAAAGTATCTGCAACAGATCCATGAACGTCCTCTTCCTTCCCAGGGATGGCGTCGCCCTGTACCATGAACTCTCAAGCTCTGAGACGAGCCGGGAGGCACTCCGTTTCTACCGCCCGGTGGAGACCCCGTCAGGGGTTGCCATCACGGTTGCGTCACTTGGTAGTGCACTCTCCCTTGTTGCTGACCTCCGTTGGTACGTCAAACGCTACATGCGGGGAGTCCTGTTTGAGATCTCTCCCGCCCTCTACTGCTCCTATGGTTTCGCCCGGGAGGTCTATTTCAACCGGGCGGTTACGCTCGGGGACACGTGGGAGTTCCGGCTTGTCTACCGGATGAAGAACGGGCAGGTGGTCCGTGAAGAGCAGGTGGTTCCCGGGCGGGAACGGCCGCTTGGGGGGACCCCCGAATCGCCCGAGATCGAGGTCTGGTGCACAGAAGACGAGTACCATTGCGGGATCAGCGTGCCGACCGGGGGAGATGATGGAGACGGAGTCGGGGAGAGTGGCGGGATATCAGACGGGGGGGATGAAGGATCATGATGCCCACTCCTCCACGTTTCCATTTTTCGAACCAAGTGTCATCCATGCGATCCGCGAGCGGTTTGTCCTGATCCCCAACATTCATCGAAACAATGCTCCACCTGATCGCTTTTTATCAGACTTGATTTCAGGATTCTATAATGCCCCATAATCCTGTTTCAAAGGATAAAAAAAAGGGTTATGCCATCTTTTTCAGATGGCCATTGTTCTCTTGCGAGATCGGTCAGTTTATCGCTGTGGCGTCGTACATCTGGCCGTCGTCAATGCACTCGGAGACCATGCCCTGGTCGTGTGGGACAAAGACGTTCACGGTGCCTTCCATTGATACGCCCATGCTGTCGGTCGCCACGAAGGAGATCTCGTATACGCGTCCATTTCCAGACCCTATCCTCTCAGCACGGATCCTGGCGGTGTCAGTACCGATGCATGAGGGATCGGCATCGGGGGCCTGGTTCTTTCCTCCGGCCGTGGTTGGCTCATCACTGGTGATCGATATGATGGAGATAGTGACTTCATCGTAAGGATCGGTAACTCCTTCGATAGTGACATTCACGTAATCCTTGTTCACAGGCCAGAGCGATTCCTGGCTCGGATACGCCATGGACACATTTGGCTTGAAGTTCAGGATGATGTCACTGACTTTCTTGACATTGTCCTTCTTGGGGACATCGTCTCCGAGAAGCCGAAGAGGCCAACTGGCGTCAGCCTCAGGGATATGGTATCCATTGAGCGTGTTAGCCAGGATATATCCCGTGCTGCGGACCGTGTCAACGCTACTGAAGGTCTTGTTGTAGCCATCGGATGCCATCACGATGATATCGTAGCCCTCCAATGCAAGTGCCTCGTTGTAGGCATTGTTGGAGTGCTGGTCGGCATCGTCCACGAATCCCTGGAGGAACCAGAGCGGCATGCCGGTCCAGATGTTCCCGCTGGCATCAGTGTAACTCGCATCGTGGTTTGCCCCCATCTGGCAGGCAAGTGCTGCTTCGAAATAGCCCTTTGCGATCGTATGCTCAATTCCTCCAACCCTTGTTCCATCAAGGTGGAGGTCCCAGGTCGACTCCGGTGTCGTGTAGACCTTGATCTCGGTTATGTACTTCGCCGAAAGCCCTGCACAGGAGGGATAGAGAATACCTGGTGCGTAGGGACTTGGGGGCATGTATGCCTGGTAGTAGTAGTGCCAGTACCCTGCCGGGATGGTCTCGTGCATGTCCCATTGACCGTAGATGGTATCCTCGGGCATGAAAAAGAGCCTCATACCGTCTGCATAGCCAGGCACATAGTTCCCATCGGCATACCATGCGAGAATCGCATCACCCTGCCGTGCCTGGATCTCAGGGGTGGTGTAAATGCACGTGTACGGCAGGGTTGTCTTGAAACCGTCACTGGCAACGAACACGATATCCGTGCCTTCGCCCATACCGCCGACAAGGCTCACCAGGTCTGCTACCCGGGTACCTTTCACGGCATTGGAGACCTTGAACCCGCCCTTGGTCTCATCAGTCTCTCCCCAGATATCCTCCGGGTCCATGGTGACACCCTGGTACCTGTACTGGGTCTCCCCATCACCGACAACCGTGAACTGCTCCTGCAGTTGGGTATAATCAACGGTAACCTCGTCAATGACCGTCATTCCATCGGCAGCGTACTTAACAATATGGACCTTCGGGATTTCGGTCGGGACTCCAAATTCAGTCAGCTCAATCTCGGCGATCTTCGAGACGCTCATCCCTCCGAGCGTTCCGTCCGTATTGGCCAGTGCGTCACCGACCAGCTGGAGCGGCCACTTGTCTGTGGGCAGCGGGGCGCCGTCCTTCATGGTGGCAACGATATAATCATCGCTCCAGGCCACGTCAGCAGACGGGAAGTCTTTGGCATACCCGTCTGCTGCTCTTACCGTGATTTTGTACCCTGCAGAGGCCTGGACCGCGTTGAACTCGTGCGGGACCCGGTCATCGACCCAGCCGGCCAGGAACCAGAGCGGGATACCGGACCATTCATGGGTCTCGATGATGGTTCCACTGGTGTCCTTGATCTCCTGTGTCCAGGTCACCAGGTGTCCTGATGACGGGCAGGCAAGTCCGTCTTCGATCTCGATTTGGGAGAAGACATCGGTGATCTTTCCTTTGACGGCAAGGTTGTAACTACCCGGTTCAGCTGGGGGTGTCTGGAGCTCGAGGATCTCGATCTGGGCGATCTTCCCCACTGCTGATCCACCGAGTGAGCCATCAGATTTCGTAACGCCAGCCCCTACTAAGCGGAGCGGGAATATACTTGCATCGAGCGGCAAGTCATTCATCTTGTTTGCGACAATGTAGCTATTGTTGCGGGTAATAGCGGCACTGGAAAAGGTTTTGCTGAACCCGTCAGATGCTGTTACCTTCACAGTGTATCCGGCTGCTGCCACATCGTCATTGAAAGTATAGCTGTTGGATAGCTCGATGTCGTCCACCGCACCCAAGACGAGCCAGAGAGGCATGCCGGACCAGACATTGCCCTCTGCATCCGTCCACTCTATGGAGTGGCCGGCGACGGGACAGGCGAGACCTTCTTCAAACTCTTCCTGGGTGATTACATCGCCCACCTCACCAAGCATGGACAGGGTCCAGCCGGCAGGTGGCTCCGGGAGGTTGTTCAGCTCGATGCGGACAATGCCGCCTACCTGCTGGCCCCCGAGGACCGCTGCGCCCTTCAGGTGAAGCGGCCACGAAGGCTTCTCACCGCCGTAGATGAGCGGTTCACCATTCATGGTGTTAGCCACGAGGTAGTCGCTGCTCTGGGCGACATCAGCACTGTCGAAGACCGCTGACCATCCATCGGAGCTGATCACCTTCACTTCATAATGCTGTGTGGCAAGGTCATCGTTGAAGTTAAAGTGGAGCGGCCCAACATCGGGATCGTCATCCACCATGCCAGCAAGCACCCAAAGCGGTACGCCACCCCATACATTCCCATCCCCATCGGTCCAGAAGACCTGGTGACCGGATGCAGCACAGGCAAGACCGGACTCAAAGTAGCTCTTCGTCACGATCTCTGTCTTTGCACCATCGAGGACGATGGACCAGTCAGTTGGAATGACGCCAGTTGAAGCAACGGTCTTCACCGCGGCGGTGGCTGCTCCCTTTACTGTGGCAAGGTCAGCAGGGTCGGTGATACCGGCCGCGTAGTAGAACTCGACCTTGTCACCGTCATTCAACTCGATAAGGTTCAGGCCGCCGGCAGGGTTGTTGTACCCGTCCTTGTAAACATCGTTGACGTAGGCATACCAGTAGATACCGTTCGTTTTGTCACGGAGGTAGGTGCCCACATTATCAAGCAGCAGGGCTCCTGAAGTGGCGTAGTTCTTATCCGTCACATCATAGGTGAATCCGGCTGTGGTTGCAGCTACATCCAGCGCACCTAACGGTGTAGTCCGGCTGACAGTATAGGTTGTACCTGTGTTGTAGGCTACCTTATCAAAGGTCTCTCCAGGGGTGAGGACTACCGTGCCATCAAAGAGCACGTCCATGACCGGGCCAGGGGTGGTGTCGGCGATGATCTTCACCGCGGCGGTAGCTGCTGCCTTTACGGCAGCGAGATCTGCCGGATCTGCAATACCGGCCGCGTAATAGAACTCGACCTTGTCACCGTCATTCAGCTCGATAAGGTTCAGGCCGCCGGCAGGGTTGTTGTACCCGTCCTTGTAAACATCGTTGACGTAGGCATACCAGTAGATACCGTTCGTTTTGTCACGGAGGTAGGTGCCCACATTATCAAGCAACAGGGCTCCTGAAGTGGCGTAGTTCTTATCCGTCACATCATAGGTGAATCCGGCTGTGGTCGCGGCTACATCCAGCGCACCTAACGGTGTAGTCCGGCTGACAGTAAATATAGCCGTCAAGTTGTTATAGGGGACTACATCAAAGGTCTCTCCAGGGGTGAGCATGACTGTGCCATCAAAGAGGACGTCCATCGAAGGGGCGGGGTCATCGCTGAAGATGATGATTTCGGAGACAGTTTGGACTGAAAGGCCAGTTGTGGTGGGGTAACTTTCGGCTCCACTCACATAATAGTACCAATATGCCGAATCAGCAGCCTCATGCCAGTCCCAGTTCCCTAAAGCGTGGACACCCCATGGATTTATGGAGTTGTCAGCGAACCAGACCAGCCTCATGCCATCGGAATAGCCCGTGTCAGGGTAGAGGCCGTTCTTTTCCCAGGCAATCGCCATCGGCCCCTCCCGGTCGGAGTACTCGTACACGTTCTTGTATGCGAAGTACTTGTTGAAACCGTCAGGTGCCTTGACCTGGATCGTCTCGCCAGCGTTCATTCCTCCGACGAGGTCACAGAGGTCTTTAACATTGGTCCCCCTGATCGCACCCATGTCCTTTTCAAGGACGTTGGTATCTTCGGTTACATTCCAGCGGATGAGTTCTTCAATCACTGGATCGGGATCATCTTTCATGACTGGTCCCTGGGCATAGTAATGGGTAGTCCCATCGCCTAACACAGGGAGGTTGGTCATCATCCAGTTGTAGTCAACCGTTCTCGTATCAAGAACGGTCGTGCCATCGCTTGCCAGCTTGGTGATGGTAAGCGAGGTGGTTGCTGCAGTAACCGGTGCCGTCAGCACCAGTGCTGCAATCACGATGAGCAGGATTGCCCATACATTCTTCATTTCTTTCACAATGCACCTCATTCTGGGGGAATTTCTAAAACCGACTAGAGACAAAGGAAAATTTCGTTGGTAGGTTTTAAAAGGATTATTGTTTACAAAAAGAAAATTTCAATACTATTAAATTATCCTTATCAAATTAAAACCTCTATTAGGACCTTCTATTCACGAATTAATACGTTTTTATCAGATTTCATTTGATCATTGATCGTTTTCTGATTTCCCACTGATTACTAGTAAGTTAATCGGTTAATACTCAATTAACAGATTAATTATGTAAATACCAACTGATAAACAGTTAAATCTCTACGGCGCGCTACAGGAAGAACAGAAAAATGAATGAGGTACTTGGTTGAGAAAATCAAATGATTTTTCCAAGGGCACTCCAGTGAATGGGCGGCAAAAAAAGAAATTTTTTCTGGCTGGTTATTTCAGTCACTTTACCTGGATGACAATCGACCCACCGCTAATGGGAACAGCGTCCGGATTGATCCGGTCACCCGCTTCAGGAGCGTTGTCGAATATTTTATTTTGACCGAGATTATCCCAGACCTGGAGCCGGTAGGTGTCCTCTCCGCCCGTTATTTTACCATCCTGCACTACGAGCATGAACTCAGAATCGGGCGAACTCTTATCGATACTCGCATATCCATGGAGGTAGGCGGTACCATTCTCTATGACCACGTAATCCAGATACTCGGCCTTGAACTGCGTCTTGGCATCCATAAAAATCAGATTAATATTCCCTGACGGGATTCCCTTGTTGTATTTGCCGTTCAGGCTGAAGCTCGCTTTTCCACTTGAATCAGGGTTGTAATGCCAATCTCCTGCCGTTACCTGGATGATGCCTCCACCATTCACTTGTCCGCCATCAGAGTCATAGATGATCACATACTGGTAGTTGATTGTCGCTGTTTCACCCCAACGGTCAGTAAGAACTAGGCTCACCGAATACAGGCCTGGTTGTGAATAGATATGGGCTCCCGTAACAGAGCCATAAGTTACCGTCCCGGTCTGTTCATCAACTACCCCTTCGGAGCTGGTTCCATCTCCCCAGTCAAAGATCGCGGTGTGAGTATCGGAGGGATCTCTGAAGTACGCGTTTACTGTAATCTCGCTATTTATCGGTGTGGGTTCCATGGTTGCGACCATGGAATCAAGGATGGGAGGAGTATTCAGCGTCATCACCACCGTCTCAAAGATCGCATTTGGCGGGTACAGGGTAGTGATGCTATGAAGATCCGGTGAAATATCGGCGACCCGGATCAGATCTGCTGTGGCAGTCCCGGTATCCGGATCCACCCTCACACGGAGGTAGGCAAGCACATATTCCAGGCTGTTTTGGGAATATTCACTCCGTGGGATTGCGAGATTATACGATGGGCCGCCTCCTGTTCCGGAGACAAAATACTGGATGCCATCTACGAGGAACCGCTCATAAGCGTGTACATGCCCGTTGAAGACAGCCATGACCTCTCCTTCGGTGAGCTCGTCTCCCCATTCTTCCCGTATGTTTAACCAGCCACCAAAGTGCTTGGAATCTGAACTGTAGGGAGGATAGTGGAAAGAGACGAATCTGAACGGTTTATCGGTCTGCAGATCGTCGGCAAGCCACATCCCCTGACCGGATACATCAGCCCAGGTATTGCTATCCAGCACCGTGAAATGCGCATCGGCACAATCAAACGAGTAGTTGGCTTGCATGCCATAGTTATCGAAATAGTTTGGATCGTTGTTGTCATGGTTGCCTTGCGCTGGGAAGACCGGAATCGTGGTCATCATGGTACTTCCGGCTGCAAAGTACCGGTCCCAGTTCTCCATGTCCGAAGCGTCGTTTACGAGGTCACCAGAGTTCAACACGAAGAGTACATTCTCTTCCTCGGCGATCCGATCTGCTACGAGCTTGTGCCGTTCGAGCTGGCTGTACCCGGGCTGGTCCTGGGTATCACTGTACATGACGAAAGTGAACGGGCCGCTCTCCGGGAAGGTCCTGAAGTGCAAATCATCGGTTGCTTCTCCATCGTACATCACCCTGTAATGGTACAAAGTATCAGGGGTAAGTCCCATGAGGGCAATGTGATGGAGTTGAGTGTTTTCCCCATCGGTTGCTGTCATATCGTAGCCACTATGCGCCTGGTAATAAACATCAGTGGCGTACTCCACGGTTATGGAAGACATATCATAGGTCTTCACATTCACTGTGGTGCTGGTTGTATTGGAGCCGGTGAGGTAGGGGCCCCAGAGGAGTGAACGTGCCGTGATATAGTTGGCCTTCATCTCACTATCACTCCCATAATCATTTGTCGCGGTGAGCGAGACGGTATAGGAACCTTCTGCTGAATAGGTATGTTCAGGATTCTGTAGAGTGGAAGAAGTCCCATCGCCGAAGTCCCACGACCACGAAGTAGGATTCAGGGTCGAAGAATCAGTGAAGTGCACGGTGAGAGGGAGTTCGCCTAATGTCTGATCGGCTGAGAACATGGCGATTGGTGGGACATGGGTGGGATCATTTACCGTGATATACTCGGGTTTGACCTCGGAATCGGTGCCGGCTGCAAAGGTGATGGTGAGGTTAACCGTGTATATTCCAGGGCTGTCGTAAACGAAAAACGGATTCCGTTCTTCACTATCAATGACACCGTCGTTCTGGAAATCCCATGACCAGGTTAAAATATCGGTTCCAGTAGATTTGTCCGTGAACTGAACGTTAAGAGGGGAATAGCCTGTAAGAGGTACCGCACTGAATTGGGCGACAGAAGGAACGGGTTCGTTACTGTATATTTTAATTTCCGAGATATATTTCCCGGAGAGTCCCGTAGTAGTCGGGTAGAATTCACCGCTTGAATAGAAATAATACCAATACTCTGATGCAGCTGCCTCGTGCCAATCCCAGCTCCCGAAGATATGCAAGCCCCAGGGATTGACTGAGGTATCCGCGAACCAATACAACCGCATACCTTCAGAAAAATCAGGACCGGTATATCCAGAAGACGGATGCTCCGCCGCTCCATTCGACCACCATACCAGCACCATGGGTCCTTCGCGGTCGGAGTATTCATACACGTTTTTATACGCAAAGTCCATGTTCCAGCCGTCGATAGCTTTGATCACGACAGTATCACCAGGATCCATACCGCCGACAAGGTCGCAGAGATCCTTCACATTGGTGCCCTTGAGTGCGCCATGGTCCTTTTCATAACAATTACAATCTTCAGCAGAGTTCCACCGGAGTTGTTCTTCAATCGCGGGGTCCAGGTCATCGACAAAGCATGGACCTTGGAGGTAATAATGGGTAATTCCATCTCCCATTACCGGCAAGGTGGCCTCCATTTCCTGGTAGGTCAGCGTTTGTTCGGCAAGTATGGTCGTTTTATCGCTTGCATATTTTACCACGTGCACCTGTGTTGTCGCTCCCAAAACTGGTGTGACAAGGACCATCCCGAGAAGAACAACAAATGTGGTAACAACCAATGTTCTGATGAAATCGTTCATAATTCAACCCCTTAATCCAATCGGATCATCCCCTTATGGCATGATGGATCAGTACGGATACCCTGGTTTTCACTTACGATAAATGTTTTTTAAAGTTCTTAAGAAAAGTAAAATGAAATTAGTGTACTTTGGACCTGATTCGTGTGGGCAATCCAAAATGAGGACGTTCAAGTGCATTTACTATGAAATCCGGTTTTCCAGAATACCATGGCATATGACAAGGGAGGATGTAGGACATCAGATTATCATAAAATGGATTAAGACTAAACCAAGGGGAGCATTCGCAAAAAAAAATTCATCTCCTCCTTTTCAGATAAACCGCCGCAAAGATCGCGAGCGCCCCGAACATGATCGCAGGATGCGGCCCGGGCAGGAACCCGCCGCTCTTACCTCCGCTCGTTCCCTGCTTGGCGCCGGCCATCACCGCAATGGTGCCGAACCGATCGGTAGAGGAGGTGAGGGTCGATGCTCCGGCATTGACGGTGGTGGGGAGTATTGTCCATTTCCCGTCAACCCGGTCCCAGCGGGCAAGGGAGAGCTTGCCAGCGTCCCCACCGGCTGCCTGGAGGTCGGCTGGGTTATACTTCACCACCATGGTGGCAGGTTTGGCAAGGATCCCGCTCAGTCCGTCAACGGTGAACGCTGTGGTCCCGGCCGTTGCACCGGACGGGGGTGCCGGGAGGGTGTCTGCATACGGTGACACGGTCACTTCAGCATCGGCAAGGACAGCTCCCGGAGGGAAGGTGATAGTAATCTCCCCGCCAGACGTCCTGAGCACGGTCTCGCGGTCAGGGACGACCGTCGCGGTAGCCTCTTCGAACGGCGGGATGTACTCTTCCTGTACAGAGAACGTACTACTCTTCTCGCCAAGGAGCGTCCCGTTTTCCAGGGTCATACGGGAGATGACCGTATAGGTCCCAACCGGGAGCCCGGTAGTCAGCTGAGTCTCAAACCGTACGGACTGGCCGGGGATGACGGCACGGGCGAAGGGATCGCTCTGTGCCGACCCGATCTCGCGGCCGGACGGGTCCCTGACCGAGACCTGGTTGATAGCCCCGTAGTAGTGGTGGTTCCCGGTATTCTGGAGCGTCGTTGCGACAACGATCGGTTTCCCGGCGATGACTTCACCAACCGAGACCCCGGTGATTGTTCCCGTCTCCACCAGTTTTGTCCCTTCAACGGTGAGCATCACAGGGACGAGGACCGCGGTAGCAAACGATGCCTGTCCTGTCCCGGTTGCTGCAGGGTGGATCAGGACCACGGCATACCGGCCTCCCACTCCCACGTCCTTTGGTATCCTGATGGTGGCGTTGAACTCCTTCCGCTCGCCAGGCTGGAGCCGGATGGTGGACGAGGGGAAGGTGATGAATGACCGGGCGGAATAGGGACTGGTATCTTTGCCAGCTGAAAGCCCCTCATACATCCCTGCATCCAGTGTCTGCCCAAAACCTAGGATATCTATTGAGTACTCAGAGGCAGAATCATCGGCCTTGATGGAGACTGCCATTGGGAAGATGTATGTTGTCCCGGGTTTTACATCCAGCAAGACCTTCGCCCCCTCCACTTTCAGCGCAGTGATCGGAGAAATAATAAAAACCGCGACCAGAAAAAGTGTAAAGAGTAAGAGCCAGTAAGAATTCTTCATTGACATTCCTCAGATAGTAATCTGGTTCGTAATGTAAAATCAAAAAGGATTCCGGTATGAGCCTGTAGCGGTACCATACCGGATAGTAATTCTTGGGCTATTCCCAATTTAGGCTGTAGCACCGGTAAATACAACCGTGATGGTGTATGAACCTGCCTGATCACCAGACACAACCTGTTGCTGGAATCCTACATCTGCCGTAGATGAACCAGCACTACCGGATAAGATTGGGCTGTAAGGAAGTGGCTGGAAAGCTCCAGCATTTACATTAATTTTGAAAGCATTAGCGAGTGGTGTTGTTCCAGAGAGCATCTTTCCTGTATTTTCACCGGCGTTCTGATCAGTTGCACTGACCGTCCATGACGCGAATGTGGAAGTTACCGATAGATCCGTGTTGGTATCTGTATACGTGTTTCCTGGAGTCATTGCTCCAAAGTTCACATCAGCAGTAACAGTAACGTCAATGCTACCACCAATGCTTCCAGTCACCGTAATCGTGTCCGAAGGTCCTGCTGATACCGCCCCTGGCAGCACCAGAAGCGCAAGAAGGGCAATAAGAGCCCCGAAAACGAGTTTCTTCATGAATAATCCTCCTTAACTTTTTGAATGAGTTAACATGACTGACTGGAATGGAAGAAGATATTAAAGTTTCGGAATAGTTCATCTCTTTTTGTTATCTGGCAGGAAAAGTTCACTGGGTTGCGAAGGATGAAAATGAGAATTCCTCCCAACCGGAGCTATCGCCCGATCAGGTCGATGATTGCCATCGCCTCGCCGTTCATGTACGCAGCCTGTTCATCGGTGATCACTCCAAATCCATGGAGGAGCTCAACAAAGTTCACAAATGATCTCATCTGGTTGGATGCTGGCTTCATGTTCCCTTTCTCCAACTGATCCAGTGCCCGGTCGAGCGGCTTGATTAGGAACCATTGTGCCCAGCCGGGGATGGGACTTCCCTCTATATACTGCTTCAGCGCCTCGATCCTGACCATCGGGTCAGGTTCCAGAACCGTGATGTAATCCGGTTTGATCTCGGTATCCGATCCTTCGGTATTCAGAACGGTAAGCGAGACCGTATAGACTCCGGGATAGGCATATGTTTGAACCGGGTTGGGGACAAGAGCATCAATCGTTCCATCGGTCTCAAAATCCCATTCCCACTCAGTCGGATTATTGGTGGAGAGGTCGGTGAACTGTACCGACAAGGGTGCGTACCCGGTTGTCACGTTTGCAGTGAAATTGGCTACCGGAGTATCAGGTGAGATGACCGTGCCTGAAACGGTCAGGCTGGCAGAATCGGCATTTACCACACCGGACCCCAGCACCACGATGCCGCAGAGGACAATGATAATCAAATTTAACTGTTCCATCTCTTTCCCCTCCTAGTTGGTCGCCCCCGTAAACGTGACCACGATCCGGTATACGTTTGGCGTGATAACAGGATCTCCTGTAGCTATCTCCTGTTTCATCGCGATATCATAGCTGAACGACCCTGAAGAACTCCCCATCTGGACGACCTGGTCGCTGCCAGAGACGGTAACATAGCTGCCGGTCCCTGACTTTACCTGGAGGGCGTTTACCAGCGACTTATACCCGCTCGTGACATAGGCAGATCCGGTATATTCGGACATCATTCCCGCGGTATCGGCAGGTTTCCCATCGTCAAGCCCGTCTTTCACGCGGACCTCCCAGGAGCTTGCCGTGGTCGTTACCGACAGGTCCACCGATGTCGTGTCCTCGTTTGTCCCGGTCACTAAGGCCCAGTTGGAGATGCCGCCAGTTGTGTCAATGTCAATGGTGGGGGTTGTTCCGGTGACCACGATGCAGCCGGTCTTTGTCTCCGTATCGCTCCCGGCACTATTGGCAGCTGTCAGTTTCACTGTGTAGGTGCCAGGGGTGGTGAAGGTATGGATCGGCCGTTCAAGGGTGCTGTCTGTAATGCCGTCATTATTGAAATCCCAGGCCCAGGAAGAGGGATCCCCCGTGGACCAGTCGATGAACTGCACTGTCAGGGGAGCTTCCCCGGTGTAGCTTGTGAATGGCAGATGCTCTGATGTGCGATTGATCTTGAAATCAGCAACGGGAGTGATAATGCCGGTATAGATGGCGATTTCATTCACCTTTTGGCCCGATATACCCGTGGTTGTTGGATATTTCTTTACACCATCAGTATACCAGTACCAATAGGCGGGATTGGCGGCTTCATGCCAGTCCCAGTTTCCTAGTGCATGACTCCCTGTTGGATTTGTTGATGTGTCAGCATACCATATCAGCCGCATCCCTTCCTGGTAGTAGGGGACATAGCCCTGGTCCGGCCTCCACCATGTGATAACCATAGGGCCCTCGCGGTCAGAATACTGGTAGACGTTCCGGTAGGCGAAAAATTTATTCCAGCCATCAGTGGACTTTACCTGGATACGGCTGCCTTCCGGAATAGGCCCGACAAGATCGCAGAGATCTTTTAAGTTTGTCCCTTTCACGGCTTCGTAATCCTTCTCCAGATAATTGACGTTCTCTCCTGGATTCCACCGGAGCATCTCCTGGGTCACTGGATCAGGATCATCGAGAAATACCGGGCCCTGGTGGAAATAGTGGGTCGTTCCATCACCAACGACAGGGAGCGTATCCTCCATGGTCTTGTTGGTGATGGTTGTTTCCGCAAGGATAGTCGTATTATCTGTAGCATATTTCACGATTCGTATCTGGGTACTGGCACCGAGAACATAGATGTAATTGACCTTTGTCTCACTATCTGACCCAGCGCTGTTGCTGGCGGTGAGGGTAACGGTATAGTATCCTGCACCGAGGAAGAGGTGGGACGGATTCTGTTCAGAGGACGTAAGACCATCGCCAAAGTCCCAGGTCCAGGAAGTCGGGTTGTTTGTTGAGAGGTCGGTGAACTGTACTGTCACATACCCTGTCCCGAACCGTGGTGTGCCTGAGAAAGCGGCAACAGGGGGAGAGGAGGCTCCGGTGACAGTGATATAATCCGTCTTCGCCTCGACATCGCTTCCGGCTGAATTGGTGGCGGTCAGGCTCACATCATAGGTACCTGCTGCCAGGAACTGCGCCTTCGGATTCTGCGAGGTTGCTGAGGTTGCATCAACGAACTGGTAATCGGTGTTCTCGGTCCCTTCGATAGTCCATGCCCACGAGGTAGGGATGTTGGTCGAAAGGTCGGAAAAAGTGATTGTCTGGCCAATATCAGGGGTAGTATCGTCAGCCGAGAAATCTGCTATTGGGACTTGGACAAAAGTCAGATCGTCACTGAACTGGACATAACTTCCGTAGGCTCCCCCGCTGGAACCACCGAACCTGATACCCTGGGTAAAGGAGTTGGTTCTGGTATTGGCATCATAACTTTCCACTTCAATTACGATACGGTCGCCAGCCTCGAAAACCACAGCCGAGAGGGAGACTGATGTGAAGTAGGTCGTTGGTGATGATGGCCAGGTAGCCGGTGCCTCGGTTCCGGACGTGGTAAGGGCAAGGAGGTTCTCACCTTTTACATCTTCTGCGGTCCAGCGGTATATCATAATCCGTGGATTCATGTTTGCCTTTGCATCGTATTCCTGTACATTGAGGCCAATGGTTACCGTTCCGCTGACAGTCTGGGCAGCGACCGGATCGGATATCCACGATCCCAGATGAGTATAATGGTTAGCTCCGGGTTCATTCAAGGTCGCGGCATTCTGCCCGCTCACTGTTCCTGCAGTGGTCGTCATCAGGGCAGGATTCGCATATGTCGCAACACTTGTGGCATAGTCATGGACGATAGTATCCCCGCTCTGCTTCGCATTGGGCATCGGCTCAGATGCCGCCGTGTCCCTCAAATAGAGGGTGGTTGCGGCCTCAGCTGCCGAAACCAGAACAACCGCGAATAGAATAACAATGAGAACATGGAATGCCTTCCATCGTTCTCTCTTTTTGTGTGCCACTTCCGACCTCCCTCATTGGAAAATACAAAGGGGGTGTAGGGAGTGTCATCACATAAATAATGGTGTTCTGATATCCCGCATAAGTAAATATTTTTACTTAACAAAAAGGAGGGTAGGCTAGACCGCTTTCCCTTATAAATCATTGTCCCTTCAGGTGGTGACAACGATGTACTTACTTCGGGTAAGGCTGTCACTTCCATTCGCATTTGTCGCAGTAAGGGTCACGGTGAAGGAACCCTTCCGCGAGTAGGTGTGGGACGGATTCTGGAGTGAAGAGGTTCCCCCGTCTCCAAAGGTCCAGGACCAGGAGGTCGGGTTCCCCGTGGATTGGTCCGTGAACTGCACCGTAAGGGGCTTTGATCCGGTCGTTGGCGTGCCGATGAACTGGGCATCAGGAGGCGTCTGCCCAGCCTGGGTCACCGTGACGTAGCCGGTCTTTGTCTCTCCATCACTTCCCCAGGCATTGGAAACCGTCAGGGTTACCGTGAACGTGCCGGCAGTGGTGTACTCATGGATGGGATGTTGTGCTGTCGAGGTACCTCCATCACCGAAGGTCCAGGACCACGATGTCGGTATATTGGTGGACTGATCCGTGAAACTGACGGAAAGGGGCACCGTCCCGCTGGTGGGACTGCCAGTGAAGGCTGCAACCGGAGGATTACCGTTCACGGTCACAAAAGCCGTCTTTGCCTCGGTATCAGATCCATAGGAATTCGTTGCGGTCAGGATGACAGTATAGACTCCGGGCACCGAGTAGGTATGAGACGGATTCTGGGCAGTTGAGGTAGATCCATCACCAAAGTCCCAGGCCCATGATGTGGGGCTGTTCGTGGACGTATCAGTAAGGGAGAGGGCCAGGGGCGGGTATCCTGTAACACCGGTGGGTTGAGGAGAGAGAGCCGCGATGTCGTCCAGGTAAGCGGTAATCTTGTTCTTATTGTTCGTTCCGCTGCGGGCGTTGAACTTCACATTGTGAATTCCGGTATAGGCCGAGGTATCGATGCTCTTCTGGGACCAGCCGGTGACCGCGCTGTAGCTAGCCACCTTCGTGGCATCTACGAATACCTCAAAAAAGCCGCTGTTCACGGCATCTATTCTGTACCAGTAGGTGAGCGCTGCAACATCGGTAAGGTCCACATTCTGGGAGATATACGACGTGGACCCTTTTGTGGATGAGAGTTTTACTGCATAGGTCCCGGTGTTAACCGATGTCGTAACCACCGAGGCTCCCGACTGGCTCCACCCGGTAAAGGTCCCGGTCTCGAACCCCGGATTCGCCACCAGGTTCACGTTCGCGATGAAGCCGGCATCAGGTACTGGTAAGACCGGATCATCGGAGAAAATGGCAATCTCGCTCACGTATTTTACCGAGAGGCCTGTGGTGGTGGGGTAGTACTCGCTACCTGAAATATAATAATACCAGTATTCAGGATCAGCCGCCTCATGCCAGTCCCAGTTACCCAGAGCATGGACGCCCCATGGATTGGTCGAGGTATCCGCAAACCAGACCAGCCTCATACCATCCGAATAGCCCGTATCTGGGTAGTGCCCGGGATAGGAGGCCAATCCGTCCACGTACCAGGTAAGCCCGATAGGCCCTTCCCTTGATGAATAGCCATACACATTGTCATAGGCGAAATACTTGAACATGCCATCCGATGCTTTTACCCGCACTATCTCGCCAGCACTCATCCCCCCGGCAAGGTCGCAGAGATCTTTTAGGTTGGTCCCTTTTACCGCGCCCATGTCCTTTTCGAGGACGTTTGCATCTTCGGGAACATTCCAACGGAGTAGTTCTTCTGTTTCAGGGTCGGCATTGTCCACAAAGACCGGCCCCTGGTGGTAGTAATGCGTTGTGCCATCCCCAAGGACAGGGAGGTTGGCCATCATCCACTGGTAGGAAACAGTGGTCTCACCAAGCACCGTTGTGCCATCATTTGCATACTTCACGACATGGACCTCTGTTGTTGCTGCGGTTGCGGGCAGACATGCCACGAGCAACAGTACTAGAGAGATGCCAATTATCATGCTCTTTTTAAAATGGGTCATTATACCTCCTTTGGGATCGGATCGCAAGGACTGCAGAGTCCGATCACATGGTAAACTAGAATTCCTGGTAAAGGTTAAAAAATTACTCTTTCGTTTAGTAAAAATGAAATGATTGATCTTTTAAAAGAGGCTTGGGGGTGGATGGGATCATAAAAATAAAGAGCCCGGAAATAACCACCGGGTTTTCTTTTCGTGCGGTTCGGGATATCAGAACCCGCTGACAAATACATACATTGCCCTGCTGCTGCTCCCGGCTTCGTTTGATGCAGTAAGACTGACCTTGTAGAAGCCTGCTGTAAGGTAGGTATGGCTTGGATTCCGCTCGGCGGAAGTAGTACCGTCACCAAACTTCCAGAGGAACGTATCAGGGTTATTGAGTGTTTTGTCAGTGAAGTGGACGGTCAATGGAGCCGACCCGAATTGTTTATCCATCGAGAATAATG
Source organism: Methanomicrobiales archaeon (assembly GCA_012516785.1). Classification (GTDB taxonomy): domain Archaea; phylum Halobacteriota; class Methanomicrobia; order Methanomicrobiales; family Methanospirillaceae; genus UBA9949. The sequence continues at coordinate 802 of JAAYWH010000008.1, read as the reverse complement.
CATTGGGTCGTGATAAGAATCCAGAGATAGACAGATATTTGGTTTTGACTTCGGTGTCCATGCCGTCAGGCCCACGGACCGTGAGGGTAACCGTGTATGTGCCCGAAGAGGTATAGACCGTTACCGGATTCTTTACCCGGCTGTCTACAGTACCATCACCGTTAAAATCCCATGCATACGAAGTGATCTCACCGGAGGACTGATCAGTGAACCTGACCGTCAACGGCACGGATCCCGCAAGAGGGGATGCAGTGAACTGGGCCGAGACCCCTGAAGCAGGCTCTTCTACCGAAATGAAACCGGTCTTGATCTCTGTATCCAATCCACCGGGACCCATTACCGTGAGATTCACCGTATAGGTGCCCGGGTTCGAATAGGTGAACACCGGGTTTGCGAGGGTCGAATCAACGGTGCCATCATTGGTAAAGTCCCATGAGCGGCTGGATATCGAACCGGTAGACTGGTCAGTAAACTGAACAGCCAGGGGAGCTGGGCCATCTCGCGGGGATGCGGTGAATTGGGCATGGGGGGATTCTGCCGGAGCGGTCCGTGCAGGATCGGACACTGTAGTGGCATTGACGTTTCCGGTAGAATCGACCGTCCTGGTGCCAATGGTATACTCTGTATTGGCAACAAGCCCGGTTGCAGTCCAGGACTGGATCCCCTTGGTGACATTCTGTTTCCACACCCCGTCTAGGTATACCATGACCTTCTCGAAATCGGAGTCAGCGGGATCGGTCCAGGTCCATGTGATTGAGGTCTGGGCGAAGGTGGTATTGGCTAGGTTGGTGACACTTGCCGG
>JAAYWH010000037.1 GCA_012516785.1 Methanomicrobiales archaeon | reverse complement strand
TCTTTCACGGAGGCTGATAGGATCCCGGGGAGATCTTCCATCAATCAGGTGATGATGATCGGATCCACTTCACCGATTGGAACAAGCATGATCCCCGGCTATGCTGCCATATGATTGAATAGTGCATGAATCCAATCAACCAATTCCTTTCCCATGACACTGACACGGTGAACCAACGGATCGTGCCGGTGAACAACGGAATCCACATCGAATTCCCTTAACATACGAAAATGGAAAGGGTATTACGTTCACCATGAGAACCTGTTAGAAGCATTGTAACATGACACTCCTCCTCGCTCTTGATGACACCGATACTCTCTCTTCACGGGGCACCGGTCGACTTGCCCGTGCCATTGCAGATCTGATCGGCCTGGAATACCCGGTACTTGGGGTGACCCGACACCAGTTGTATGTGCACGAATCCATTCCCTATACCTCTCATAACAGCTGTGCGGTGATCCACCTCGGTCCCTGTGGGAACGGCCAGGAGGATCGGATCTTTTCCCTGGCATGTGAGCATATGAGGGCAGATTTTGTCGAAGGAAGTGATCCCGGGATTGCCCTGGCCAAGCGGGCAACCGTCTCCCCTGAGGTAATAGCCTTCGGCCATGATGCCAAACGGCGGGTGCTCACAAAGGAGGAGGCCCGGGCCCTTGCGAAAAAGAGCTCGATCCGCCTGGAAGGACTCGGAGGAACCGAAGACGGGGTGATCGGTGCCCTGGCAGGGATCGGGCTTGCTGCTACGGGGAACGATGGCAGGTTCATCCAGATCGGGAGAATCCGGGAGATAACCGGGCCTGCCCCTGCCGAAACGCTGCTCGATGCGGGAATCGACCTGATCCTTACCCTTGAGGACGTCCCGGTGACCACCGGCATGATTCAGGTCCCGGAGGGAAAGTCGGTGAAACCCTGCCCTGTTTCAGGGAAAGCGGTCCTCTTTGTGGAAAAAAGGGATGGAACCTATCGTGCGGTAAAACGCGACTGAGCGGTCGGTAGAGAGCGATTCAGGTCAATCTCGTCGGCACGTGGTGTGAAGGAGGGGAATATGCAAGAAAAAAATACTTTTCTGGTTCTTCCTGTCCTCCCGTTGATCCACTCCTGGTGATTCCAGATGAGGAGCACCAGGAGCCCATCAGGAAATGGTCAATGGGGGGCGCTATCTGATCCCTCAATGACCTATTCAGGATTAGACGGCTAGATCTATCTGGAACCAAATGATGACATCGGATATTTCGAGACTCTGGAAGCTGCTGCCTTCGGTGGCATCGACCCTGAACTGGATTGTGTTATCACCGACACGGAGCTGATCATGACTCAGTATCTCCTGATGACTCCTGCCGGTCCCCCCCTGATATGTCCAGCGGACGACCCTTTGATCATTTATCTCCACCACCATGGAGATCTCAGCGTTGGAACTTGGATCAGCAAAATACGTGAGGATAGGCCTTCGATGATTGAGTGGATTTTCTGCTGAAGGACGAACTATTTCAGGAGGAATAGTAAAATGGAAGTGCTCCTCACGACCAGGGGCATGGATACCGAACCCGGTATCTCGAATGACACGATACTCGGCTACTCTGACCATGGTCAGCCATTATGAAGCAGACCCGATAAACCTACCTGCTCCGACCGAATATGATCACCACAAAAGACTGGCATCAGATCCTTGCGGATCCTCTGTGGCCCTCTGGATCGGGACAACAGGTGCCCCCGGTTTCCCCACCCATAATCCCGGATTATCAATGAAATACAGAAAGGAATGCAAGCTGGCAGTTCCGCTGAAAGACACCTGGCTCCCATTCCTTTGTCAGGAAGCTGGTGCCCTTGAGATCGTGAGAGGATAATTTTGAAACCTGGATTCTCTCCCGTTTACAATCGAGTCTCCTTACCATACCTATATATACCAAGAGATTAGATCAGCCGTTATATGCTTGACATGAATAAAGTGAAAGGATTTCTCATGGCTCCCACTGAGACGTTCCGGGCGAGCAAGGGCGATTCCCTTGGGAGTGCATTCCGGTATTACACCATACTCCTGGTGATCTGGACCATCCTTGCCGCCATCGTCTGGCTGGTGATGGGATACTTTGCGTTCCAGGACGTCATTATCCGTATCGGGAACATGGGGGTTTTCGGCAGCCAGGTTGCCGAGGCGCTCACCCACTTCGGAGCGTTCGTCTCCACCTTCCAGCTCTTTGCGGTTTATTGTTTCTTCCTCCTGTCGCTCATAGGAATATTCTTCTCTGCCTTCATCTGGCACGTCTTTGCCCTACTCTTCGGTGCGAAGAAAGAATTTACCCAGACCATCAAGACCACGATGTACGCCTCCACCCCCTTCTTCCTTCTTGGGTGGATTCCGTATATCGCCGCCATAGGATTCATCTGGTACCTGGTGCTCCTTATTCTCGGACTTGCCGAGATGCAGGACATGTCGGTAGGCGAGGCAGCAATGGCCGTCGTGGTGCCCCTCCTCCTGCTGCTTATCGGGGCGATCATCTGGGGCGGGGTTATCTATACCCTTATGATGGGAATTTTGGGAATTTTCACGTGAGGGATCCCAAGAGTCCAACGAGGATGTGATTTCCCCCTGCGTTGAACAAATCAGGAGGCAATTATCAACTCCTGATACCCTCCCTCGCTTCTCCTTCGAGATTGTGATATTCATTTTTGTCTGATCACCGACAAGCGGGGTTTTGTTGCGTGAATGGATTGATATCTCCCTAACCCTGTTCAGAGTATCCTGACCGTAAATGAATTATTCACTTTCACCCTCCGTTCCCGTTAAGGAATTGAAGCATGAAACACAGGATCACCTGTGGCATTTGATGATACGAAGACCTTCCAGGGGAAGGTCTATTCCGGGATGTCTATCGGTAATACTCACCTCTGGGAGTACCCCCATGGCCTGTGGCAGGAGCAGAAGGTGGCCCCGGACCGCTGGGTCTTCTCCTTCCGATCTGAGAAGAAGAGAGCCCGGAAAGCCCCGGAAGGATCAGGAGCCCTTCCCGGTACCGAGTATCACTGGTTCATCCTTGCCCACCAGAAAGTCCGGAAGCTGGACCAGGATAAGTACGAGACGTTCATGGAGGGGGTCAAGTACAAGGTAGCCCACAAGCGGCCCTCCTGGCGCCACTGGAGTACTGAATACCCGGATAATGAGCCGGAGCGGGAGATCCTGATCCGGATTCTCGAGGCGTACCTGGCAGACCTGAAGGACGGGACGGGCTGTCAGGGATGTGGAAAACGACCCTGAGCTCGACACAGCTTTAAATACTCTTACTGAAGAATCCGTATCAGCAGAGACCAGGACATGATACTATGATCGAGATCGAGATCGAAGAATCCCTGAAACTTCTCGAACGGTACAGAAAGACACTGGAAACAGTCCAGTCGGAAGACTTCCAAAACGTGTTAAAGAAGCATCATATGGGCAATATCCCCCAGAGATGTACCTCGTCTATCTATTCCAAACTCCTTCACCTGGAAGATGAGATGAGCTACCTGGATTCTATAGTAAAAGGTGCAAAAGACCTCGAGTAACAGGGCTCAAAACGAGATTCAGTAGCGGGATAGCTTCGTAATTGCACGAGGTTCCGCGTCCATGATCTCTTCTTCGCATTATAAGGAAGGGAACCTTTCATGCGTTGATGCCCGGTGAGAAACGGTACCGTTAGTATTGGTCCGATAAGGCCGCCTGCTTCTGGAGTGCTGAAAAAATGCTGACCTCGGACTCCTGCCTGAGGATTGAAATAAATAACATGATTCCGTTGAGGGCTACAACCATAAAAGATGAAAATGCCTGAGGCATTTTCCCATGAAAATGAGAACCATACCGGTGATCGCTTCTTGTTGGGAAAATACCATTCCGCATCACCTTGACCATTCCCGCAAAATAACGTACCCGGACAGGTTCACCCTCCGGGTCATATCTTTATAAAACCGGCACCAGATCGGTTATTGACACATATGGAAGAGATAACTATTGTGGAAGTACCTGACCAGCAGGTGCTCGGGATCACAAAAACCGGAAGTTACACGCTGATCCCACACCTCCTCATGCAGCTTGTCGGGTATATCATGGAAAAGAAGTATCCCTTTGCCGGTATGCCGACATTTCTCTGCCATGAGACCAGCCCGGAATGTGTAAAAGAGGCAAACGAGAAGGGGACGGCCACAATTGAGGTCGTCTGGCCTGTTGCGGGCAAGGTCTCCGGCAGCGGGGATATCAAGGTGTATACCCTCCCGGGGGGGAAAATGGTCAGGGCCGTGCACCGGGGACCGTACGAGACCTGCGAGCCCACCTACCTTGCCCTCTTCACCTGGATCGAGAAACAACGCCTCCAGATCACCGGGCCCATCCGCGAGATATACCCCAACGATCCCCGGGAAGTGAAACCCGAAGAGATCCTCACGGAGATTCTCGTACCGGTGCGGTGATAACAGTCTTTTTTGATGAACAGGATGAGACGCCTGGCGTCTCTTTCTGATTCCTCCTCCGCTTTTTCATCTCCTTTTAAAAACAGCGTCTTTCGAGGGATGTGAAAATTCCTCTCTCCTATTTACGGTTCAGCCTGTTTCCGGAGGCAAACTGATAAAAGACTGCCGGATAATGATCACGCATGGCGCCAGCAGAAGATCAGGAAGATACAGGGCAGGGACAGGGTAAGCCGGCAAAAAGTGATGCAGCGATCATGCAATCTGCAGTGGAGCTCGTCAGCACGGGCCGGATCCTTGTCAGTGTGGAGGGGACGCGGATACCATCCATCCGGGAAGACCTTTCCGTTCATTGCAAGGGGTGCCGGGGACCTTTACGCGGCAGTGCCGAACCGATCTATACCTTTTCCCGGGACTGGCTTCGTACGAGCCCGGAACAGCGATTTGAACCTGATTCTCCGATTATAATGTATGAATACCGGTATGGGAATTATATCCCTTCTCCATTCTGGATCAGCACCCTGAGATGCCGAAACTGCGGGATGCAAACGGTCGTGGCCGTTCAGCTGGTCGTATTGTGAGGGAGGATGCCTGGGAGGGGGAAAGATCTCCTCTGTTTCCCTTTTCCCATGAGCGGGAATTCACAAACTGCCCCTTCTCTCAACCAGGCCTCTCATCCGGCCATTCTATTGAGAGAGGAGAGAATGACCAGAAAGAAGAAAAGCCCCTCTTTCAATAGTTCTCGGAGAAGAGCTCAAAGTGGGCTTTCGGGTGGTCGCAGACCGGGCATTTCTCAGGGGCTTGCTTCCCCTCGAAGACCGCACCGCAGTTCCGGCAGTACCAGCGTGCCGGTGTCGCACGGGAAAAGACAGTCCCCTTGGTGACATGTGCGAGCAGTTTCCGGTACCGCTGCTCGTGGTGTGCTTCGACCGTTGCCACCTTGCGGAAGAGGGCAGCGATATCGGTAAATCCCTCCGATTCTGCAATCCCGGCAAAGTCCGGGTAGAGCGTGTCCCACTCGTGCTGCTCGCCCTCGGCAGCGGCAAGCAGGTTCTCTCTCGTCGTGCCGATCATGCCTGCGGGGTATGCGGCGGTGATCACGGCACTCCCTCCTTTGAGCTGCTTGAAGAAGAGCTTCCCATGCTCCTTCTCCTCATCAGCAGTCTTCTGGAAGAGGGCTGAAATCTGCTCATATCCCTCTTTTTTTGCAACGCTTGCAAAGAAGGTATACCGGTTACGGGCCTGGGATTCGCCGGCAAATGCAGCGAGCAGGCATCGTTCTGTCTTACTCCCTTTTAACTCCATTGATATCTTCTGAAGATACATGCTCCGCTATCAACGATATACACAGCTGACTGGGTTCCTGGAGCAGGGAAGCATACCCTGCACCTGAAAGCGCCACAGGGTCACCGGGAGTAACTGTTGGTATCGCATGGCAGTGGTCCTTTTTTTCCGAATACCCGGGTTGTGAAACATCAAGGGAATGATCTCCCTCTCTTCTGAGGAACAAGCGGTGCATTGACACGGGGAGAATCCGGGATCAATCGGTATCTTTGGGGTGCTTGGTTTGCCAGGATGAGACGGAACTCCTGCTCTCCCCGCACTGACCTATATCGGGCGTAACACTATAGGAACCTGCATTCATGCCCTGGATGGTTCGCCTCCCGTCTGTGGAATAGCTGGCTTCCTATGGACCGCCAATGCCGCCTCTGGAATAGTACGACAGATCGCGATATCGTTCAAATGGAAATGGCGCACCTGATGAAGCTCGCGCTCCC
>JAAYWH010000036.1 GCA_012516785.1 Methanomicrobiales archaeon | reverse complement strand
TGATGCCAGGAATCCCGCCCGGTCCCCGATTGAAACGGGATCGAGATCCATCGTGTAGGAATTTCCAAACTCGTAACCCGTTGAATTCTCCCGTATCGTCTCGATAGAAGCGCTGACATGGCTCCGGGGACGGGAGTAGAACAGACCGTTGCTGTTTGCGAGGGTAGTGGTCTGAACGGAGAGGGAAGCCCCTCCTGAGGTCACTTCAACAGGATGCGATGATGCACCCTCGATCATCCCCTTCAGGAGCCCGAGAATGATATCACTATCAGGGGTGAGCGATGGATCGAATGCAATCGGCCGGGAATCGAGCTTGGCAGGATGCGGGAGCCCATTCCAGGTCTGCTCCGTCGCAAGGGTACTGCTTGCGACCGAGGCATCGAGGCACTTCTCCCAGTCACGCGGATTGCTTGATTGGGAATTGCCAATCCGGCCATCCTTTATCGTCCTGACCGACAGCGAGAAATATCGCGACTCTGCGACCCGGCTCACCTGTGCACGTTTCAGCTCTCCCGAGAGGGCAACCCCTTCGGTAAGATACACCTCCACCTCGTCAGCGAGAACCGCACCTTTCCTGAGGATCTCCTCAATCGGATACATGGCCACCTACCACTGCATCAGCAAGGAGGACATGGGGTGCGCCGTCGCTCACCGGGACGCTCTGGCCTCCTTTCCCGCAATATCCCTGGTGCATCAGCCTCTCTTTCGAACAGAGCCGGATAGAGTGGAGCGTCTGCAGAATCTCCCCGGAAAGGGAGACATCCCGGACCATGCTGGTGCATTCGCCATGATCGATGAGATACCCGTACTCTGCATTGAACTGGAAGACCCCCCTTCCCGGATCGACCTGCCCGCCACGGGAGCCTTTGAGGAGAATACCGGTCCGGCATTCAGCGATCAGCTCATCGGTACTGCTCTCCCCTGCCTCTATGAACGTGTTGCTCATCCTCACGAGAGGAGGTTCGCCGGGCATTGCCCGGGCATTTCCTGCATGTCCGTTTCCGACCGCTGCAAGGGTCTCCCTTGAATGGAGGAACCCTGCAACCACTCCTTTTCTGATGATCTCGGTTCGTTCCACCCGGCAGCCCTCGGCATCACAGGGTTCGAACCCGAATTCAGGGAGGGAGGGATCGTCGACGATAGTGACGATCGGGCTCCCGATCCGCTCTCCCCTCTTTCCGCGGAGGACGGAGTTTCCTTCCTGTATCAGGTCCCCTTCGCTGGCATGGCCGACCGCCTCATGGGCAAATACCCCAGCAAGTTCGGGATCGAGGACGGCATTCATCGTTCCTCCCCGTGCCGGCCGGGCTGAAAGGAGGGCTACTGCCCGCTCAGCGGCAGAACGGCCACATTCCTGCTGGTGACGGATGTTGAGCCCCCGTATGGAATGCCGACGTTCGTATCCCATCTGGAGGGATCCGGCTCTCGAGGCAACCGCCATGATCCCAAAGCCGCTCCGGCACATCCCATACTGTTCGGAGGCCCCGCTGCTGTCCTGGAACGTCACCTCTTCGAATCGTTCGGTGTAGTTGGCCCGGGTGTTGACGATGCCTTCGATCCGTGCCGCCTGTTCGATCGAGAGCATGATCTCTGCTTTCTCCCCAATGCTTACCTCCCGAGGATCCTCATGCATGGGAGGGATCCCGCGTATCCCCCTCGTAGCATCGGCAAGGGAGACCTCTTGGGCGGTAATCGCGGCGATTCGGGCTGCATCCCTGATCAGGCGCTCTCTCTCCTTTTCCGGGGTTCCCCCGAAATTGTCAACGGTGAGGATACCCCAGCCCTTTGTGGAGAGTGCCCTGATCACCGCATGATCAAAAAAAGAGGTGCCGGCAGATTCGATCACCCCGTTATCGATCTCGATGTGGGTCGACTGCCCGCAGACATGGCGGATGTCGTAATACCTGATTCCGTCCATGCAGATCAGACAATTGAGGGAGAGAATCCGGTGCCTTCGATGAGCTTTTCTGAGGTGGATATCGCCATCCTGCGGAGTTTCTGCAGGAACCCCTCCCTGTTCTCGGGAACGAGGGCGATCTTGAGGACGTCCTCGATATTGTCAACCGGGATCACGGTGACCATCGGACGGTATCGCTCTTCGATGAGGACATCGTCAAGGTTTGCCGAGGGGATCAGGACATGGGTGATGCCGGCCTTGGCCGCTGCCTCGATCTTGTAGGTTACGCCACCGACGGGGAGGACATCTCCCCTGACCGAGAGGGAACCGGTCATCGCCACATCCTGGCGGACGGGGATCCCTTCGATGGCGCTGATGACGGCGGTTGC
>JAAYWH010000007.1 GCA_012516785.1 Methanomicrobiales archaeon | reverse complement strand
TGCCTCGTCCCAGGTCGCCTCCACAAATTTGCCGTCCTTCTTGATCAGCGGTTTTGTCAGGCGGTCCGGAGCGTGCACGAACTCGTGGGCGTAGGTCCCCTTCGGGCAGACCTTGCCTTCGTTGACGGGCGAGCGCTGGTATGGGGCCGTGCCCACCGCTTTCCCGTCCTTCACCACGAGATTGAACGTACAACCCGTCCCACAGTAGGGGCAGGTCGTCTGTACATACTTCATGTCCATGAAAACACCTTTATACGACTGGCTGTTATTCCTGTCAAGAGATATAATTATCTAATCGTTCTTTTTCAATTTCGAGCAACATATTAACTTAATTTTTTGGTTAATTTAAATAGGTTAACCTGTCGAAATGCCATGCACTTGTGTCCGCCATTTACGATATGCATATCTTCATACCCGTCTCCCGGAAAATATCCAGAATGCCCCGGGAAAGAAGGGGCCCGGTTATCCACACAGACCGTAATCTTCATACAATTCTCAATTTTTAAGGTATTCCCTGGAAATTATGGGTTATATTTCATCGCTCCTCTCCTGTTCCCCACCATGTTCCCGGGCAGCATGCACCTGACCGGATTCCTTGCTGTACGCTCTAGCCTTATTATTCCCAAAAACAAAAGATAGCCACATGGATGTTGAGGAGTACGTCCGCCGGGGTTTTCGCCAGGGAATCTCTGAAGAGGATCTCCGTGCAGCCCTTGCGAACCAGATCCGGGTCTTTAAACCGGAGGAGGATCAGGAGTATACAGAACGGTTTGCACAGGCGGTCATCAACGAGGTAAAAAATTCCACCGGGATCGGCGGTGACTTTTTTTCATATCATCATTCTGGCGTAAGCATGGGGGAATTCGGGGTTGGTTCCCGCGGGAGTGGTGATTTCTTCGCCCATCGCCAGATAGCCCGGGTGATCGGAAGAACGCGGGCTGCGGTTGGCGTTGATGAGATGGATGACGGAGGGGTGGTGGAGGTTGCAGGAACCGCGGGTGGCAGGTACATCGTCTGTGCGGTCGATGGGATGCACTCGCGCCTCTCTGATTTCCCGTTCCTTGCCGGATTCCACGCGACACGGGCGACGCTCCGCGATGCCTACGTGATGGGCGCACGGCCGATCCTGCTCTTCTCTGATATCCATGTGGCAGATGACGGGGACGTTGCCAAGATCTTTGAGTACACCGCTGGCATAACCACCGTTGGAGAGATGATGGGAGTTCCCCTGGTATCCGGGTCAACGCTCCGGATTGGCGGCGACATGGTGCTCGGGGAACGGATGACCGGGTGCGTGGGAACGGTTGGCATCGCCCGGCACCTCACCCCAAGGAAGAGTGCAGCACCCGGGGATGTGATCCTCATGACCGAAGGCGCGGGAGGGGGAACGATCGCCACTGCCGCTATTTATTCAGGATTTCCGGAGGTCGTGGAGCGGACCATCAACCTGCAGTTCCTGAAAGCAGTGGAAGCTCTCCTTGGAAGTCCCGTGATCGGGGAGGTGCATGCCATGACCGATGTGACAAACGGTGGTCTCCGCGGCGATGCGCATGAACTTGCCCAGACCGCCGGCTGTCGTGTCGTTATCGTGGAAGATCGTGTCAGGGGTATTGCCGATGCGAAGGTCCAGGAGATGCTGGATGCCCTTGCGATAGATTATCTCGGGGTCTCGCTCGATTCGCTCCTGATTGTGGCACCTGGAGATACGGTACCGGCGCTCAGAGAAGTTATCAGCGATGCCGGTGTACGCATCGAGGAGATCGGGCGTGTCGAGCAAGGGAGCCCCGGTGCATATCTCGTGAGTGACGGAAAGGAGCAGGATTTCTCTCCCCGGTTCAGGGAGTCTGCTTATACGCCGGTGAAGAAAGTGGTGGACCGGCATCCGGCTGATCTGGCAGGAATGAAAATGGCCGTAGAAAAAGCAGCAGACATGGCTATCGAGAAGAAGAGAAGGATTATCCGTTATCTCTCTTCCGTCAGCTGATCCACCTGTCCGCGGTCAGGAGAATACCTCCGCAATGATGCGGGCCAGCATGGCATTGAGCTGGAGGTATTCATTGTTGCCATGGGTGAGGGTATAATCGGTATCAGCAATCGCTATTGAGAGCCTGGGATCGTTATACTCCCTCCTGACCGCTGTACGGAATTCATGGAGAACCTCCCTGGAGGTGAGGCCGTACTCGATCATCAGGGTCTCGAACCGGCGTACTGCCGAGATCATGTCACCCGTGGATACCGCGGTCAGGGCTGCCTGCGCAATCTGGCCGGTCTCGGTCTGGGAGCACCTGATGAGGTTGCCCAGGCATTCTTCACCAGTACTGACCTGGAGCAGCACCACCGCCTTTCTCATGTCCCCGGCTGCAGCCTGCACGATCAGGTCGGTATCATCATCTGAAAGGGGGCTGGTATCGCCGAATTCCGATGCCAGGATAGCATGGAGGTGGTCTCCGACCACCCTGCTTTCCACCGGCACAAAAAAGAACGGGAGACACCGTGAACTGATCGCCGGTATGAGCGCCGATGGCCTGCTCGTGACAAAGATGAAGCGGCAGGTCCTCGAGTACCGTTCCATGATTCTCCGGATACCCTGCTGGGCTTCCCGGGTCATCGCAGATGCCCCTTCGAAGACGATGATTCGGAAGTCAGAATCGAGGGGCCGGATCGATGCATACCATCTGACAATATTCTTGAAATTCGAGAGGAGACTCTGTTCTCTCTGGTAGAGGTGTCCGTACCGCTCGTCCCCTTCAAGGTACTTCTTCCCCTGCTCGAAGAGATCAGCAGTCTGGATGACCGTCATGTTCTCTGCCATCCTGTCACCATACAACTGGTATGCGAGGCATTCGACCGCAACGCTCTTTCCGGTGCCCGGTGGCCCGGTGAGGAGCAGGTGCGGGATATCCCCTGATCGCGCTGCCCTCTTCAGGTGAGAGACCACGTGATCCTGCCCCCGTATCTCTTCAAAACTCTTCGGGCGGTATTTTTCAATCCAGAGCATGGTCGAGCCTCAATTGAATCTCGCGGATGGCAGACCGGAGGAGTTCCCGGTTCTCGTATCCTGTTGCACACAGGTGCACTTCTTCCCTTGCAAGGGCTCTGCAGAACCGGGTCATCTGCGGGATCGCCCTGGTTACCTCATCGACAATGGTCAGGGTTGCCGTCATCGCCGTTCTCGAAAGCGGGTTGAGGTCGATCGCAATGACGGTCTTTCCCACGTCGACCAGTGCCTGGCAGCGGTCACCGTCTTCAAGGGGAACCAGGACAACATCGGCGGAACCGATTCCTCTTGGCAGGCAGAGCGCCCGGTCATGGGAGAGCGGGAGGAGTCGTTCCGGGATGCCCTCCAGTACCGTGACTCCATGGCGTTCCAGGAGGGTTGTGATCTTCCGGGTCCGCTCTTCGGTCCTGTGGAAGAGGTTCACCTCAACCGCAGCGTTCGAAGCCTGCTGAAGGAGCGCAATACTGCCGGCGGCAAGCGCTGCCGTGTTCCCGTTCACCGAGATGACCGGCCGTTCCGCACAGAGGAGGAGCGCTGCAGCGGCCCTCTCCGCCCGGAGGGCACTCTCCATGGTCTTTTCACCGATCAGGTAATCAAACGCTTCACCGCGGCCGTGAGCAGTAAGCCCTTCAAGCGAAAGGATACCCTCCGCTGCGCACCGGGCGAGATGCTCCCTCACTTGAAGCGAACGGTACCGGGGATGGTCCTCCGGGATCATGAGAACTCCTCAAGGATCTCAACGCCGCGGGGAGCAACATGGAGCTCCAGTATCTCACCATAGGACCCGAGGAGGTCCGCGGCACGCTTCCCCATCGCGAAAATCCCGTTCCCGAGCATGGTCATGCTGGCCGGGATGTTCTCTCTGCTGCATTCCACGAGCAGGTCACTGAGTTCCTGCGTGAGCAGTCCGCTCCCTCTGGCAAATCTGTACGAGAGCCGGAAGAACAGTTCAGGGGATCCGGGATACTCTTCAGGATATGCGGCACTGATACGCGTAAGTGCATCCGGTGAGCCAAGGACCAGGGGAGAGGGGAGCGGTCCGAAATTGACGGCATACAGGGGCTTGTGCAGGTCATAAAACCTCCTGATCTCAGCACCTGTCCCCGGTCCCCTGCGGAAATCGCGACCGCCTCCCTGGCATGCGGCGACGTCACCAAGCCCGGTCCGGTGAACGATCTCCGATTCATGGGCAAGTTCGGAGCAGGCTTTCTTTGTCATCCCGAGATGGAAGAGTTCATTGAGAGCAGAGACCGAGGCCATCAAAGCTGCTGCGGAAAGCCCAAATCCGGCCCCAATGGGTAGTGTGCATTCGGTCTCGATCCGGGCAGAAACCCCGAGGCGGCCGGCAACATAGGCGAGAGGGGGAGCATCATGGATCAGCTCCCGGACAGCTCCCTCAGAGGAGAGACGCCGGACCGTAATGGAGGTGGTATCGGCGGGCGTAACCCGCACGGTCACCCCTTCCGTGATCACGATCCCGGCCCCGATACTCCCGGTCGTCTGGTACCCTGACCCGGTTACCGGCCTGAAATACCCGGAAATGTGGCCCGGGCAGGAAGCAGTGACCGATGCAGCAACAGGCTCTTGGGGACTCATGCCTGATCTCCTCATCGTTCTCTTCCCGTTCGCATATCTTTCCCCGTCAGCCCTGGGGGAGGGGCAGCGTCCGTATCCTCTCCCAGATCCGGGCAGCAAGCTCCCTCTTTGTTCCTCGTATCTGCTCCCTGCCGCCAGCGCCAGAGATGATAGCATCCGTGGTATCGGATCCCATACTCTCCGGGCCGTTTATCACGACAAGATCTGCACCCTTCGCAATCAGCGGGGCTGCTCCCTCCTCCCCCTCCTCTCCCACCTTGAAAGCAATGACCGAGGTATTGTATCTCCTGCAGACTTCATCGATCAGTTTCGGGAGCGGGTGGAGGGGGATCGAGAGTGTCTGGCCGCTTCGGAGTTTTCCCCGGTATGGTTCGGGGGCATAATCCGAGATTGCTGCGGCACTGAGGTAGATATCCGGGATCCGCTCAGCGCATATCCTGTGCACGGCATCGTGCATCTCCCCTGCAGTTTCGATGGGAATATTCCTGACACACGGGATCACCCCTGCATGGACCACCGTGACCTCCGCGCCGAGGCGGAACGCCTGGAGGGCGAGTTCCCTCCCCATCCTCCCGGTTGAACGCGTGGTCAGGACGCGGATATCATCCACCGGTTCCCTGCATGGCCCGCTCGTTATCAGGACGTGTTTTCCTGCAAGCGGAGATCCCGGCAGTGCCCGGCAGCACCAGAGGACGATCTCATCGATATCCGCGATCTTGGCCTTTCCCTCCTCTCTCCGTGGGGGGATGACCGTGACCTTCCATGAGGAGAGACACCTGATACACTCGCTCACGCCAGGATGACGGTACATGCTCTCGTGCATGGCAGGCGCGACTACGACCGGCAGACCGGCACCGAGCGCCGTGCTTGCGAATGTGGTGACGGGAGTATCATCGATGCCCCGGGCAATCTTGCAGAGCGTGTTTGCCGTGCAGGGGGCGATGAGCAGCAGATCCGCACATCCCCCCTCCCCGCAGAACGTGACGTGCTCCACATGCCCGGAGAGCGCGGTGATCGCATCATTCCCGGTGGCGTAGGTCAATGCATCCGGGTGGATGATCCGGGTCGCTGCCTCGCTCATGACAGCGGTGACGCTGGCACCTTCGCGTCGCAAGGCATGGGCGAGGCGGACGGTCTCCACCGCTGCGATGCTCCCGGTCACCCCGAGGATGATCCGTTTTTTGAAAAGGCTTCCTGGTTCCATCATCCAGCCCTCATGTCAAGAACATAATGCCATGTGTGCGGGGCAACCTTTTTTATTCTCCTGACCGTTCCTGCATCCCTGCAGGCATCGCGGTACTCCTCCGGGATGAAAGGAGGATTCCTGCCTGCGGTGTGCATATGGATCGTGCCACCGTTCCTGATATGCTCAAACGCGGCATCGAGCATCAGGGAGGAGTCGAAATGACCCATGATGATCCGGTCATAGGTACCAAAGAGGAGTTCCCTGCAGTCTCCAAGCCCGGCAAAAATTCGGTTCTCCAGGCGGTTTTCATCGATATTTCTGAGAAGGTAGCGGTAGGCAACCGGATGTATCTCCATCGCATGGACGGTGGCACCGGCCATGCCCGCGGGAATGCTGAAATACCCGATCCCGGCGAACATATCGGCTACCCGTTCACCCGGGCGTACCAGCCTCATCATCCTCTGCTTCTCCTCCCGGTTCCCCGATGAGAACATCACCTGTGCAGGATCAAGCCAGAATACCATTCCCAGTTCATGGTGGCAGATCTCTCCGGACGATCCGGAAATGAGACGGACATCGGGGATCCGTTCCCTGCCCTGGTATGACCTGATCCAGAGGATGCCGGTCGGTTTCTTCCACGCTTCAATCTCCCGTATCTCGGCACTGGTGGGTTCTCTCCCGTGAAGGACGGCAATCGTCCCGATCATATAAAAGCCCCGTCCGTCGTACCGTGCTTTCGGGGCGAGTTCCCTGTCCGCAGGATACCCGTCCCTGACCGGCACATACGCGATCCCATTGCTGACAAAGGGCCTTCTCTCCCTCATTCGCCATTCTGCTTCTGCAATCCCTGGAAGATCGCGGGCGGGAACCTCTCTCACCCTCATCGTTCACCCACCACCAGGAGGTCATCCCCGTCATTCAGGATCCTGATCGTCTGCCCTGGTACATATTCAGCGTCCCGGCCGACGAAACACTCCCGCGGGGTCCCTGTCTCCGGATCAAGGACACCGATGGTGTTCCCCTGTCTGAACGTGACCAGGTACTCCCGTGCATCCCTGGTCGATCCGATATACCGTTCGACCCGGTCCTCCCGTGCCGAGCGTTCGGTGCCATTCGCGATCTCCCGGTATCTGATCTCTCTCCCCGAGGCATAGATCACTTCACCGGGTCTGCCATTCACCACGATGACATCACCCTTCCCGTACCGGGGGAGACGGACCGAATAAGTGATCCGGTACAGCCGCTTTCCTGCCCGTTCGCCCACCAGTTTTGGATGGGTGGAAAAGCGCCCTCCCAGTCGCTGGACGATGGCAGCGGCGATCGCCTGGCCGATATGCTGAGAACCGACGGTGATGTCAAGTCCGTCCTTCGTCTCGTCAGTATCTGAAATGAACGAGAGACGTTCCCCTGAAGCATAGCACCCCTCCTCGATCTCCCTGGCTATCCGCTCCACGGTACGGATCTCGTGGCGGTACGGTCTCCTCCCCGAGGCCCGCACCTGGACTATCCCCTCGTAGTAGCTCCCGGAGATCCGGCTGCACCGGTCACACTGCTCTTTCTGCCAGAGGATCTCAACCTGGCACATGGCATGCACCGGTTCCCCAAACAGGGTCCCCTCGAGTACCACCTCGGCAAGGGAGCGGTTGATCGTCATCTCCTTTACGGAGATCTTCAGGACCGGCCGGGCAACCTCGGGTACGATCTGCACCGAGCGTCGTACCAGATCGCGGGCAATCTCTTCCCGTTCTGCAACGGTATCGGTCCAGACACCCCCTTCCTTCCGCGATCCGCATGTCGGGCAAAGGATACAGACAACCCGTTTACCGCACGTGAACCAGGGGTTCTCATGGATCCTGCAACTGCCACAGAGCTCACCGGTGGCTGATGCAGCCCCGCAACGGGGGCAGATATTCTCCCTTATCTTCTTTTCAGAGCCTGATGATCTGGGCATGGGGTACTGATCCAATCATGATAAATCCTGTCGCATCGATAAGTCCCATCTCGATGGCGAGGGCAACAGTCCGCTCTCCAAAGAGGTTGCAGTTCCCTGCACTCCTGAGGGCGGCTCTCACCTCATCCGGTGATGCCGGCCTCCTTCCGTAAAAATCCCCGGAGATATGGATCTCGAGGTCACCCTGCTGGATGCGTGTGTCAAGAAGTTCCCTGTCGCAGACAGCGACGACTTCATCACCGGCCGGTGTCCGGTGAACTTTCAGGTACATCGATCAGTACTATGGGAGAGGCGAGTTCTTAAAAGGTGAGACGTGGGCTGGTGGTTCAGAGGATGATCTCGACGCCATAGACCCTTTCAGGTGTTTCTTTGTGGATCCTGAAGGCGTCGTCCTCAGAAATCAGGCCTTCGTTGATCAGCTTTCTGGTGATCTTGGGAACCGATTTCGGCCCGATCACCGCACCCGGCCGGGTGTTCTCATCCATGTAATCGGTCTCCATGGTGAACGGCCTGCGGAGACGGGCGAGCTGCGGGATATCAGGATGGGAGGCCAGGAGAGAGGGTGTCAGCGGGGTGTCCGGAGTTGCATAATGTTTCACCACCTTATGGGGTGGCAGACCGGCCTGTTCTGCCATCCCGACAACGTCGCTGCAGGGACCAGTCTCCGCATGGATCTGAACAGCACATTTCAGATCGGCGGCAAGGGTCAGCGCATGGGAGAGCACCTCGTTGGAGGCGGAGAACACCTCATCGGGGACCGGGTAATGGGGCCGCCCGCTCTTGAGCGCAACCGCTCTTCCCTCTCCGATATAAGAGGCTGCGATATCAATCCCTCTCTTCATGATTGCCACAGTCTCGGAGAGCGGTGTCGTGGCTGAAAGGCGTGTCATCTCAGCAGGATGTACTCCCAGGATGACAAAGACCGTGATACCGAGAGCCCTGATCTGGTCTGCAATCGCGATGGTCTTTTCGTAAGCAAGAGAAAATTCATCACCGGTATGGGGGAGAACACCGAAGGACGAGGAGGGTTTCGTGACAAGGAAGAGGTGGGTTCCCCCGGCACGGAGAAAATCCTTCGCGGCTTCTAGTCCCCTCCCGTTGACAGGATCGATATGGATATGGTCGTCGGTGATCGGAAACTTATGGCTCTTCATGGCACGAGACGATCTCCATGAGCGGGTAGTCTCCTCTTTTCTGCAGCCTGGCATGGCAGCAGGAACTGCCTACCTTGGTAATAATGTCCACGGTCAGCATGGTGCCCCGGAGCTCGGAGTAGCCAAAGATGTTCTCCGCCATCTGCGACCGGTCAAGGGAGACATGGATATCCGCAACATAGGGCTGGAGGCTGACGCTCTCCTGAATTGCGGATTCAAGGAGTGATGCCGTGGAAGGTGATACGGGTGTCCCTACCCACTGGTGGTACAGCGCCCCGAGTTTGATCGCTGCCTCAAATATTGCCTGATCATGCTCACTTGCCATGATCTGGTATAGACTTTTTCCGGGAAAAAAGGAGATGCTCAGATGAGCTTGATGATGCCAGGTTTCGGCTCCATCGCCTCGCCCTGGCGGAGGAACATCTCGATCTGCTTCCTGATCTCGTCCTTTCCGAATCCTTCCTGCGCAATCTGCTCAATGACCTCATCGACCTTTACCCTGCCGCTCTCATCAGCAATCATCCTGATCACTTCCTTTATCCTCCGGATCAGATCCCGCTTGCCCTTGGAATAGCCGGTGACAACCTTGTCGATATCAAACGAACCGGTCTTGGGATCGTAGGCAACCTGCCGAAGACACTTGTCCACGATGGTGATCACCCGTTCGGCATCGGTTGCCTCGATATCCCGGGAGAGGCGGATCCGCGCACTGGCCTCGGCAAGCCGGACCAGTGCTTCAAGTTGCCGTGCGGTCACCGGGACCGGCTTGTTGGATTCAGATGCCAGCCCCCGGAGCCGCATGTAGTAGGCGATCAGGGCCTCCCGTGCCGTATCAGAGAGCCGTGGGAAACACGTTCTTTTCGCATAGGCAACGTATTTCCGGAAGAGACCTGGCTCGATCTCGGGGGTCACCGGTTTGAGCTGCTCGGCGATATACTCCTCATTCACCCCGGGGATGGGTGCCTT
Source organism: Methanomicrobiales archaeon (assembly GCA_012516785.1). Classification (GTDB taxonomy): domain Archaea; phylum Halobacteriota; class Methanomicrobia; order Methanomicrobiales; family Methanospirillaceae; genus UBA9949. The sequence continues at coordinate 6,077 of JAAYWH010000007.1, read as the reverse complement.
GCGGTGCTGCACGATCGTCTCGCCGATACTGTGGGCTTTCAGGATGTGCTCCGCGATCGCCCCGTCCTTTTTTTCATCCGGTTTGTCACCCATGATGAAGATCAGGTCGAACCGGGAGAGGAGAGAGGCAGGCATATTGATCTGCTCACCGATGGGGGCAAAATCATCAAACCGCCCGTACTTGGGATTGGCAGCACCGAGCAGGGCACACCGTGATTTCAGCGTGGCAGTGATGCCGGCTTTTGCGACGCTGATCGACTGCTGTTCCATCGCTTCATGGAGGGCACTCCGGTCTTCCTTCTGCATCTTGTCCATCTCGTCGATCGCGGCAATTCCCATATCGGCAAGTACCAGGGCCCCTGCCTCAAGGGTCCAGCGCCCGTCCCCGAACTCGTCCTTGACTGCGGTTGCGGTCAGGCCTGCCGATGTGGATGACTGGCCGCTGGTGTAGATGGCCCGGGGAGAGAGCTTGACCACGTACCTGAGCAGCTGGCTTTTTGCGATACCCGGGTCACCGATCAGGAGGACATGGATATCACCCCGGAGGTGGCTCCCGTCAGGCATCTCCTTGGTGATCCCGCCAAAGATCTGGAGGGATATCGCCTCCTTCACCTCCTCGTTTCCATAGATGGTCGGGGCTATCGAATGGGTGATCTTCTGGTAGATAGAGGGATCGTGCGACAGGGCGAGGATCTCTTCCTCAGCTTTCTCATCGATCTCGACCTCCTCAAACTCTTTTTCTGCAATTTCGATCGAGTTGCATTCGAGGTAGATGTCAAATATGGTGCTCTTCTCCCCATGGCTGACCCGCTGTATCGATCGAAGGATTCCGTTCATGACGACCCTGTCACCCGGCGCAACGAGCCCTGTCAGATCGTCAGTTGCATCGACATCAAGCGTCTGCGGTTGTTCCCCTCCCCGGAGACCTTCCGGCGACTCCTGGATCCGGAGTTTCTGCGAGTTCACGAATTTCGAGCGCTTCGGCACAAGGTCCAGTTTCTTGAAGGTGCATCCGTCAGTTGCACAGCCATCAGGCTCTCTGAACTTGCCGTACCCCTGCTCCCGGATCGTGATATGGCCACCCGGGCACCGAAAAAAGGCTTCAACGATCCTGGGGCGTACTTCCGTTGTCTTCCGGAGGATCCCCTCCACGCTGATGAATTTGTTGATATGGTCTGACCGGATCTGCCGGATGGCAACTTTTTTGGGAAGGCTGGTGAACCTGACGTTGATGTCCCGGGTCCCTTTCCCATCCTTCCCCTTGATCAGCTGGTGGGCGAGGACCGATGATCGCACATCCTCAATCACCTTGCCCGGGTTATCAAGGAGCTCATCCGCCATCCTGATCCCGGTCTTCCCGAAACTCTCGAGTTCCCGGTAATCGATAAAAAGAGATTTTTTGTAGGGATATTCGCGGGATATCTCTGACAGTTGCTTTTTGTAACGGCTCTTTAAGAACCTGTTCCAGTCAGCATCGCGATCAATGATCTCCGCGGCAGGCTCCTGATCCATCCTGTCACCCGGGGAGTGAACGTTTCGCATGCATCACGAACTGTGCGATCATCGCATCCATCTGCAGGTCACTGCTTGCCCCTTCGGAGAGCCTGAAATCGGTTATCCCGAGCTGATCGATGAGTGCAACCCGAAGGCTGTCATCCATCTCTTTTCTGATGAGAGCCCGGTAACACTGGTTGATGAGCTCGTTGGGGGCAATGCCCCGCTCGTGGAGCAGCTTCGAGAGGAGTGCCTCGGCTCCTTCAAAGTCACCTGAAAGAGAAGTCGAGAGCAATTTCTCGATCTCATCCGGTCTGGCGGTGGAAGTGATAGCATAGATCCTGTCCTTCGTGATCTCCGGTGAAAGGATGGCTGCACCCTGCAGGGCATTGATCGCCTTTCGCATGTCACCCTGCGATATATAGGCTATCGCCTCGATGGCATCCTCACTCACGGCAAGGTGTTCCTGATCAGCAATCCTGTTTATCTCAGCGGTAATCGCGGACCTGTCAATGGGTTTGAACCGGTAGATGGCACACCTGCTCTGGATAGGATCGATAATCTTGGAAGAGTAATTGCAGGAGAGGATGAACCTGCAGGTCTGTGCATAGCTCTCCATCGTCCGGCGGAGGGCAGCCTGGGCATCAGGGGTGAGTGCATCCGCTTCGTCAAGGAAGAGGATCTTGAACTCCGCCCCTCCCAGCGGGGATGTCCGTGCGAACTGCTTGATCTGGTTTCTCACCACATCGATACCGCGCTCATCGGACGCGTTCATCTCCCTGAAGTTCAGGTTCCATGCCTCCCCGAAGAATTCCTTCGCCAAAGCAACGGCCGCGGTGGTCTTGCCCACCCCCGCACTCCCTGTGAAGAGGAGGTGGGGGAGGCTCCCTGCCCTCACATACGACTGGAGGCGTTCCACGATCTCGTCCTGCCCCACTATCTCGGCGAGGGTTGCCGGCCGGTATTTTTCGATCCAGATCGTGTGGCTCTCGTCCATAACTGCTCCAGTATCGTGTTTATCTTCTATATTCGTTCTGAATATTAGTCTTGATCTCTTTATTTTTCGCTGTCCAATCTTCCTGCCAAGGCCTCTGGTTTTTTCGTCGGGCAGCAGGGTCTGAACATAGTTCCTCTTTCATGCATCAATGAAAAAAATCACCTGCGTCACCTTTGAACTATAGGCACACAGGACGAAAGTGAAAAATCCCATGCGGGAACTCGGAAAGGAGGGAGGAGGTGGTTGATAATCTTCTCTCGCATCTTGGGGGACGCCACCTGGCGGGATGAGCCTGAAGTGCCATCCCGTGAGGGCTGCGAAAGATATGAAATCCGTTGAGGGGATAAAAGGTGGATAAAATGCCCGTATCCCTTATTTTTAAAAAAGAGGATTATTTCTCTTCAAACAGCTCTCCTTCCTGTCCCTTCCGGTAATTGTAGTAGGCGAGGGCTCCAAGAAGGATGATTACCACGATTACCGGAATGAGCCATGCCATGGGGAAGGTTGACCAGAACGGCTGTGCTGGTGGCACGGTTGTGGGGGGCGTGGTGGTCGTCATCGTGGTGACCTGGGTGGTGAGGGTGGGAGTGGTGTTGGTGATATTGCTCTTTGAAGTGAGATTCGTCTTTATTGCAGTGGCATTTCCACTGTCACTGCCTGATGTCAGGTTTGACGATAGGGTTGTCGGGACCGTTGTTGGCTTCGTGGTGATGACAGAGGAACCGCCACCGCCACCGCCCCCTCCGCCACCGCCGCCACTGCCGCCGCTGCCTGCAGAGGTGAAGTAGGCGGTGACGACATGGTTCGCACTCACGTTGGTGAGGGTATACGTGCTGGCAGAGCCTGATGTCTGGTTGTCAATGGTGACGTAGGAGATTTTGTAGTAGGTAAACGGTGTGATGGTAAAGGTGATCGATTCACCTTCATTGACGGATATCGTGCCGTTCGGAATGATCCTGCCTCCGCTGTAGGCAGTAGCGGTGACATAATGCGTTATAGCCGGAGGAATCTGGTCAAGAGTGACCGTGATATCAACCGTCTGGTCCTTCACCGGGTAGGCAGGAAGGTTCGTGGTGACCGGATAATATCCGTCCTTCGTTACCGTATAGTTGGTATAGAGTGGTGGGGTGAGGTTCACCGGAACAAGCAGGGTACCGTTTGAGGTGGATCCTTTCAGGTCATCATCAAAGAGAACCTGTGCACCATCGGTATTGCAATTGATCCTGAAGTATCCGGTATCACCGGTCTCTCCGGGATAAACGCTGATATAACCCGGCCTGCTCTCGCTGTCTGATCCCCCGCTGTTTGCAACGGTCAGGTTCACGGTGTAGTTCCCTTCGACAGCATAGGTATGGACCGGTGACTGTTCAGCAGACACCGTTCCGTCACCGAAACTCCATTGCCACGAAGCCGGGGCACCGGAGGAAAGGTCGGTAAATGCGATGGTCAGCGGAGCAGGACCCTCCGTCCTGTTTGCACTGAAATTCGCAACCGGTGCAATTACACTTTGTGCGGTGATATACCCGTCCCTGGTGAGCGTGCCGGTTCCATAACTATTTGTTGCGTTCAGGCTCACACTGAAGGTTCCGGCGTCTGCATAGGTATGTTCGGGGTGTTGCAGGGTGGATGTGCTGCCATCACCAAAGTCCCAGAGCCAGGAGGTAGGGGCATTGCGCGAGGTGTCGGTGTATAACACGGTCAGGGGTGGAGTACCTGCGGTAACGTTCGCGACAAAATCAGCCACAGGAGGTTGATCTGATGCGTTGTCAATGACCCGCAGGTTCAGTTCCGTAATCTCACCGGAGGTGAAGGGATACGTCCATATCCAGGTTTCTCCTGCTCCCACGTCAAGGCATTCCGCACGGGCACCATCAGCATAGAAATAGATTGCTGCTCCCTCAGGTATCGATCCCTGGACGAGCAGTTTGGTCCCGAACGAGTCCGGCGATCCATAGGTGCCGTTGCCCGTTGTCGTGATGGTTCCTCCACCGCCCGTTGCGAGAGCGCTGATGGTAGTTCCTGCCGCTGCCGGCTCACCATTTATCAGGATTTCCCCGAAAAAAGAGTGGGGGAGCTGAGGGGCCACGGTAGGGACGGTAGTGGGGACCGTCGTCGGAATGGTGGTCGGCTCTGTCGTGGGAACTACGGTTGTAGGCTCCGTTGTCGGCTCACTGGTGGGTTGTTCGGTTGGCGATACTGTAGTTGGTTCAGTGAAAGGGACTGTCGTAGGGACGGTCGTAGGGATGGGAGTGGGGCAGGGGCTGATGGGGCAAGGGATGGGAGTTGTCGGGCAGGGACCTGGCGGGATGCAGCCAGACCCGGTCACCTGTTTTGAGGTGGTGTCACAACCACATATATTGCAGACCGTGAGCTGGACCGTGTACGTTCCCAGCGCATTGAAGACATGGCTTGGATTCTGCAGGGTCGAAGTATCCCCATCCCCGAAGTCCCAGGACCAGTTCAGGGCATTCGTGGAGTTGTCAGTGAACTGGATGGTGAATGGCGGGACGCCCCCCGTGGCATTCATGGCAAAGTCTGCAACCGGCTGTGGCACCGGGTTTACGGAAACCTCTCTTGCGATGGTGGAGTTCCTGCTCGTGCCATCACTGCAGGGCCGTGTCACCGTCAGGTTGACGGTATAGGTGCCTGCAGCAGGGTAGGTGTAGACCGGGTTTCTGTCAGACGAGATTGCCCCGTCGCCAAACTCCCATGCCCAGCTGGTGGGATCGTTCGTCGAGGTGTCAGTAAAGGTGACGACCAGGTCGCAGATATTGGTCACGAACGTGAAATTCGCTCCCGGAACCGGACATCCGTATATCTGTTGTGAGATTGAATCCGTTCCGCAGAGGCCTTCCACGGTAAGGTTCACCATGAATGTGCCGGCACTGGTATAGGTGTGGCTTGGATTCTGCAGGGTCGAGGTGCTCCCGTCACCGAACTGCCAGGACCAGTTCAGGGCATTGGTCGAGCTGTCAGTGAACTGGATGGTGAAGGGAGGGTCCCCAGCAGTAGTATTCATCGTGAAGTCTGCAACCGGCGGGGGCACAGCGCTCACACTGACCTGCTTTGAGATGGTTGAGTTCTTCTCCGATCCATCGTCACAGGTCTTTGCGACCGTCAGGTTGACGGCATAGGTGCCAGCGGTGGAGTAGGTGTGGACTGGGCTCTGGACAGCCGAAGTGGTTCCATCACCGAACTCCCATGCCCAGCTGGTGGGATTGTTGGTCGAGGTGTCGGTGAAGGTGACATTGAGGTCACAGGTATTAGTAGAGAATGTGAAGTTGGCCACCGGGGGCGGACAGATCCAGACCGTTACCGATTTATTGGCAGTATCATTATTACATGGGCCCACAACGGTCAGGTTCACCTGGTAGGTACCTGGCGCCGTGTAGGTATGACTTGTGTTCCGCAGGGTTGAATTGGTTCCGTCACCGAACTGCCATGCCCAGCCTGTGGCGTTCTTTGACGCATCAGTGAAGGTGACATTGAGGGGTGCTTCACCAGATGAGGGATCCAGACTGAAGTCAGCGGTTGTCACCGGCACCGGTGAAACAACCACGTCCTTTGAGATGGTTGAGTTCTTCTC
>JAAYWH010000035.1 GCA_012516785.1 Methanomicrobiales archaeon | reverse complement strand
TAAATCACGTCGGAAAATACACAGTTGTGGGAGTTCTCAAATCTATGAAAAAAAAGTGATACACCATTCAATAAGAACAAGGAATGAATGTATGTGCTCGATATCGTCCTATCGCATCGTGGGGGACGCCACAGCGGCGGGGGTTAGCCGAAGGCGCAACCCCCAGGAGCGTTTTAAAATGACATGAAACACTTTGAAGGATGAAAAAATTGGTGGATGAAATGCCACTATACCCTTCTTCTATATAAATCATTTGGTAAAATTCTCATGTTTTAATCATATTTTTGATGGCGTCAGGCAGATCACACTTATTTGCCCGAAATAACCCGCCATTCATCTTGAATTTTTCTAACCCCAATTAGGGATTATAATAAAAAAATAATTCGCATTTAAGGTCTTTTTAAAAAAATCCTCCCTACGCTCCAATCAGCCCAGCTCCGCTGCACCAGTGTCAGATCAGGCTGGGAACGCATAATATGGGATCATTTTTTTCCAGAAAAAAGGGGGGTGCCGCACCACCAATCCGGCACTCAATCCTTGTCCCATAGCACATGGGAACCATCAGACAGATGGGCTCGAGGAGATTCGAACTCCTGACCTCCGCCGTGTAAGGGCGACGTCATAACCAGCTAGACCACGAGCCCGCTAGGACTATACTGATTCGACGGTAACCATATTAAAATTGCTGACTAATCCCGGGATACAGTGACATCCCACCTATCAGGAACGGACGACTTTCCGGTCGTGATCCTGGGAGGACCTTCGGTGCTCCTCACCGTTGAATTCACAAAAAGGCGATTATCCCCCCTCCGGTCTCCCCTGGACTTGCCTGACCTCAGCTGATCTCAGGGCTTTAGCCCTGGCAGTGTGTCATTTTCTGAACAGTGCGATGATTTCTGAACGGATCACGTGCTCACCTTTTATCCTCATGGACCATTCAGAGATCGACAGTTCCCTGCGGACAAGTGTCGGAAAGAGGGTCTCGACCTCCTCTTCTGAGAAATAGTGGGTCATAATCCCATCGCCCCTCAGGTAGGTATGGGGTTCGGTGAGGACTCCTCTCCCCTCCCTGAAATCCCGCGTGGAGAAGACCCGGATATACGCAAATCCTCCCTGAACAAGGATCCGTTCTGTCTCTGATGCCGCACGGGACCTGTGTTCCTCCGGGAGATGCCCGAGGAGATGGGAGATGGACACCACATCAAAGCTCCTGGCCGTGAAAGGAAGAGCCGCGGCATCTGCCTGGACGAACCGACCCCTCTCCAGCATGTTCTGACGGGCGCTGATCCTGATCGCCTCCCTGGAAAAATCGATGGCAACAATGTCCCACCCCCTCCCGGTCATGGCAAGAAGTAACTTCCCGTCTCCGCACCCGGCCTCAAGAATCCGTGTTCCGGGAGGAAAAGGGGGGAGATCAGGCGGAGCACGTCCATACCTTCTCCCGCTCTTCCGGTACCCTGCCTCCCAGGCAGCCTGCCCTGACACGGGCCCATGCTCCGCCATGACAGAAAAAAAGTGTTGATTCAGATGAGACCAAAGGATTTGAGGGTGACATCCGGATTTACTGCACCGCAGTGATATACCACTCCCTCGGTCAGTTCGTTGATAACCACTTCTGCGGGTGAGAAGAGGGAGGTGTCGATCTTATAGAAGTCGAACTGTGCCTCCTTGAAGATCTCATAGAACGGTTTGCCATACCCTTTCGACTTGTTGCTCGGGATTTTTTCCAGGTACTCTTTGATCTCCGGCGCCTTCATCGTGAGCATAATCCTGCCGTGATAGATGGTTGCATCATTGGTCGTTCCCATCGCCCGTGTGGCATCTTTCTTAACCGGGGGCACTGGGGCTGTGCCGAACCCGGCAACAATCTTCTTGGTGTCAAAACCGAGCTCGTTCAGCTTGTAGACGGCCGTCTCGACACACCTGCCTGCCACCTGTATTGAACCGACAAGCGATGCTGTGGGGGCGACCACCGCACACAGGTTAGCGACATCAACCTGACACTCCTCGGCTATCTTCTCCATGACTCCTGCGTTGGGGAGGTGATCGCTTTCGAGAGCAATAATTGCGGAGTCAAAATCATCCTCATACTCGATCACCTCGTAGGTATGTTTTGGTTTGAGTGAGAGCGCCCGTGCAGGGCCGCTGCCCATAGCAAAATAATTGTTCTGCTTGATCGTCCAGCCTGCTTTCTGTGCACCGAGACAGGATATCGCTGGATAATCGGTAAAGACATCGATGAAGGGTACCGGGAACTCCTTGATATGACCCATCCTGAAGTTCACTTCTCCGAGGCCACCCATGCAGATCTCGGTAAAAGCCCTGCCGGCAGCATATCCTCCTCTTGTACTTACACCGCAATCGACTATCCGTGCACCGTTGTCGAGTTCATGGTATGCAGCATTGAACTCTTCTGCATATTCTGCCAGGTTCTCAAAAATTTCGAGAGCTAATTCATTCACACTGAGCACGTGGAATACCCCCTTTACCATAAGAGATGGTTGCCAAAGAGATAAGATTTTTCAAATGATGTGTTTTAAAAATCAACTCAGCCCAGATAATTGATAATTTTTGCCGGATCATAGCGGAGGCTAATCACCCGCGTCCTCCCTTTTCCATCGCGATAATGGAGATTGATCAGCCTCATCGCGTCAAATTTCCTGATGATCTCATAATACCGTGTGTACCCTATCGGGACAGTCTCTTTGACCGCCCGGAAGACCTCTCCTGCATTCATCTCTGAATCTCCCGTGCTGTGGTTCGCAAGTGCCCGAAGGACCTCCTTCTCCTCGTCCTTGAGGGACTTTACCGAGAAGGAGAGGTGCAGGTATTTCGAGACATCGTACGCCTGGCAGATGTCATCACGTTCGATGACACGACTGGCCCTCCGTTCCGCGTTCAGGGTGGCCCTTTTGAGGAGATCGATGCCAACCCTGAGATCGCCGGATTTCTGGGTCTGTTCAACGACCAGAGAGAACATCTCCTCAGGGAGGCAGCCCGGATACAGTCCCTGCAGAACGCGCTCCCTGACGATCTCCCGCACCTCATCTTCGCTATAGGGGGGAAAATATACCTCTGAGGGACGGAACACCGATGACACCCGTGCATCCACCGCCTGCGAGAGGTCGACATCCATGTCGCTGATGATCACAATCACCCCGATACGGGTTCCCGGATACGCTTCATGGGACCGGAGGAGGGAGTAGAGGACCCGGTTCATCTCATTCTCATAGAGGAGGTAGTTTGCATCGTCGAGTGCCACCAGAAGTACCACCTCCTCCTTCAGGAGCATTCGGGCGATTGCGTCGAAGACCTGCTTGAAAGAGGTGCCGGAGGCAGGAGGGAGGTGACCGGAGAGTCGCCGGTAGATCTGGGAGAATATGGCAAACTTGGTGTTGTCAATCTGGCAGTTGATGTAAATCGGCACCAGTTTCTTTGTATTTTCCTCAATTTCCGAAAATATCTTCCTCACGCTGGTAGTCTTGCCCGTTCCCGGCAGTCCCCGGCAGATGGTGTTCAGGGGACGCCCCCCCCGGAGACCGGGATGGATCTGGAACGCCAGCTCGCGTATCTGGCTCTCCCGGTGATTGAACTGCTCCGGGACGTAATCGATCTCAAAGACCTCCGGGTCACGAAAGAGGGTCTCGTCCCACATCAGGAGATTCTTTTTCATCCGGATCGCCTCTCAGGTATTTCAGTATCACAGGTTCTTCATACATGCTCTGCACAAAATTCGGCTGGTGAAGAGCTGACTCATCTTCTGCTCTGCAGGGCTGACGGGTGTCCCGCACGAGTCACAGGTTGGACCGGAGATTGACCCGGCGGCACCTGCAGGGGATACAGGGGCAGACGCCTGTGCCTTCCGGGATTCGGCAGGTTCAATTTCCGGCTGCCCTCCCCCGCCAGACTCAGCCGCAGGGGGCAGGATCGCTGCCCCCTCGCCTCCTGCACTGACGCTGCTGGCAGATCCCGGGAGGACGCGCCTCCGGTAACTGTCGATCCGCTCTGCCGTAGCCGGGTCATTCCTCCCAAAGCTGCCGAGTATCGCGGTGAGAAACAGGGTGAGATCTTCCGCGTCGCCAGGGGAGTCCGCGTCCCCGCTGACCTCAACCCGGAGGTTCTCATAGTGTTCCAGGTTCACGGTGACGCCAATAGTGAGGGTCTTATGGCCACCCATGAGATCATATTCTCCACCCGCTCTGATATGGTTTATCATGAGCGGAAAAGGAGTTATGAGAAGAGAAGGGGAAGGAAACGGGGGGCATCAATAACACCATATTCCCCGCGTGATCCCTCTTTTTCAGAGAAAGAGGTCGTGGCATCCCGCCCCTTGCCCCATATCGCGAATGGAACGGGATTGGAGGTATGGGTCTTGATTCGTATGGGGGTAGGGTGGTCGGGCAGTACTGCAATAACCCCGGAAAACCCCTCCATCACGGTCCCGATCAGCTCGTCAATCCGCTCGATCGCCTTCACCTTTTCGCAGACGTTTCCAAGGTGACCGGCCTCATCCGGCGCTTCAACATGGACGTAGACAAAATCCAGGTGCTCAAGTGCCTCCAATGCAGAGGAAGCCTTCGCCTGGTAATCCGTATCAAGGTACCCGGTTGCCCCGGGTACCCGAATCACTTCCATCCCCGCAAGCCTTGCGATCCCCTGGAGCAGGTCAACTGCAGATATGATCCCTGCCTCCCTGCCAAACAGGGTCCGGAATGGGATGAGCCTGGGCTTTTTCCCCCCGCTCCATGGCCATATCTGGGTCGCGGGGGATTGCTGTGCCGAGATGCGTGCCCTGTTCACCGGGTGGTCTGCGAAGACCTCCCGGCTCTTCTCCATGCACTCCCGCAGAATCCCGGCATCTTTCCCGGAGGGAAGGGAGGGTTCGATCAGCTCACCCACGATATCGTGGGGTGGACAGGTGGTTGCCCCACCCCCCCCATGCACCACCAGAATGTTCCGGTAGGAGATGCCGGGAGAGAGGGAGATATCCGGGAGGTGTTCTGAAAGCGATGCAAAAAGGGATGCTCCTTCTCTGCTCGAGATATGGCCTGCCGAAAAGTCAGCCATCCTTCCGTCAACGACCGTCACAAGATTGCAGCGGTAAGCAATGTCCCCTGGAGCCATCTCGAGGCCCATGCTCGCCGCTTCAAGAGGCCCCCTCCCGGTATAGCAGGAGCGGGGATCATAACCGAGAATCCCGAGGTTGGCAATATCACTCCCTGCCTCGAATCCTTCCGGAATGGTCCGCGCCAGTCCCATCGTCCCTTCTCGGGCGATCCGGTCCATGTTCGGAGTCCTGGCGAATTCCAGGGGGGTCTTCCCCCCGAGTTCCGCCAGAGGCTCGTCCGCCATTCCATCGCCGAGAATGACCAGGTATTTCTTCTGCCTTTCCCTCATGCCCCTCACCTCACTTTAGAATCCCCTCTCCAGGACCAGTGCCCGGGCGGCTTCCCGGACTGACTGCTGCGAGGTCACTTCATATCTCCAGCCGAGTGACCTGAGTTTTTCAATGGAAAGGAGCATCCGCGGGATATCCCCTACCCATCCGCGGTCTCCTCCCGTATAGTGAAATGATACGTCCGGAAGCCCCATCTCATCGGCTACGATCGATGCAATGGTGGTCACATCGATCCAGTCCTCCGAACCGATGTTGAGACAGGTGAACGGGGCACTGGTATGTGCCACGGCGAAGAGCACGGCATCAACACATGCCGGCACGGAGCAGTATGATTTTGTCTGCGTTCCATCGCCAAGAATCTCGAGTTCCCGGGAGTTCTGGCGGAGTTTATGGATGAAATCCCAGATAACCCCATGATTGCTCCGTTCGCCGATGATATTTGCGAACCGGAATACCCATGACTTCCACCCGAACGTGTGGGCATATGCAGAGATCATCGCCTCGCAGGCCAGTTTTGTCCCCCCGTAAATGGAGATTGGCTCCATCCGGGGGTATTCCTCGGGGGTCGGGATGAGATCGGCCTCACCGTATACGGTCGATGTTGAGGTGAATACGATCTCAGTGCACCCAGCCATCCTCATGGCCTCGAGTACCCGCACCGTCGCATGAACATTCCTGATGTACACTTCTTCGGGGTGCAAAGCACTTGCCCTGACATCCGGATCGGCAGCGATATGATAGATACGGCCGGCATCTCTGAGGTGCTCCTGCCATCCGTCAAGGAGGAGATCGTGTTTGATGAACCTGACTGCTCCGGAACCGATATGCCCTGCGATGTTCCGGATATCTCCGGTGGAGAGGTTGTCGATAACGGTGACTGACTCGCCCCGTTCGACCAGGGCATCCACCAGGTGGGATCCGATAAACCCGGCCCCTCCTGTAACGACCGCTTTCAGACTCCGCCCCCGTTCTGTGCATTCACCTTTAAAATTCTCTCCTCTCTCCTACTAAAACTGTGCTTTTAAGATTCGATGTTCAAACGGGCTGCCTGTATAGTGCCGGCAGGAGTGGTTGGATGGATACTTCCCGATCAAGATCTGCGATCAGGGAAGCGATCGCCCGTTGGCCGAAGCGTTATTCAGAGGGATGCATCAGGGCATTTGTTCCCGGCATTGCATGCTGCACAGGGTAAGGAGCGTGAAGAGAATCCTGGGGAGTATCCCCATGACCCGGGAGGGAAATGCTCCTCGCGATCGCAATAATAAACGTGACAGCCCGCCCAGGAATGGGTAACAATGTTCATTGGTATTGATCACGGCACTACCTCGATCCGGTTCTCCACCGGGGAGTCCTGGTTCAAAATAACCCGGGAGGAGGCGCGGAGCTTCTGCTGGCAGGATCTCAGGACACTCTGTCCTGCCGATGAGATATCCGGGATTGCTCTCACCTATTCCATGGGGGATGGGATCAGCAGCATCACCCCGATCGAACGGGTGGTGGATCGGGGAATTCGGAGCAGGGACGGGGCGGGCAAGCATGTCGGAGGGGGAACCCGCGTGTTCGACCAGATACGGGAGAGCGGTCTTCCTGCCATCGTCATCCCGGGTCTGCACCGGAATTCTCCCACCGACACCCGGTTCAAGGTCTACTCCCATCAGGCAAGCCCGGAGAAGATAGGGATCGCGTACCGGGTATGTTGTGACCTCGGCGGCGATGTCGTGGTATCCGATGTCTCTTCAAACACGGTAAGCCTGCTCATCAGGGATGGCCGGATTGCCGGCGGATTCGATGCGTGTATCTTTGCACCAGGACTTGAGCATGGGGCGCTCGATGTAGATGCCATCCGGAGCGTGGATGCCGGGATCAGCACGGCAAACGAGGCATTCCTCCGGGCAGGCGTGAACCATACGCTCCCCGAACAGGAACGGCTTTCCGCAGTGGCACTCTTCTCTGCGATGGAATGTGCTGCCCTGCTCGTCCTCAACCCTGGTGCCCGAATTGCGCTCGCCGGGTCTCTGGGACCCCGTATTGCCGGCGAGGTGTCAGCGCTCCTGGGCAGGGAGGTGGCGGTCTATGATGAATGGTGTGCCTCGTCAGGGCTGGCTCTCATTGCCAGGGAGGTATTCCAGGGAGGGAGCGAAATTCTCGGGATCAGCGTTGACAGGTAACCTTGCCCCGGAAGGGGTCCGGGGAGATCTTCCCTGAAGGGATCAGAGTTTATCATTATCAATCATGCTAATTTTTTTATTTCTTCGGGTGCAATAGGTACCAGAAACTACAGTATCGCCGGAAGAACATCATTGCTGGATTTGCAGCTGCATCAGGTGGCTGCAAAGCCGTCATAGGAACGATTCAGGGATTTTCTTGAGAGAGTTACGAATTCATGGCAGGGGCGGGCAGGGATCGGTCACTGCTGCAGAGCTGATTGCGGTCGCCGCATTTGAAGGGGGAATGCATGCACAAGCCTTCCCTGCATTCGGTGTCGAACGGCGGGGCGCACCCGTCCAGGCATTTGTCCGGTTTGACAACAAAAAGATCCGTCTCCGGAGCCAGATTTATGAACCCGACTATATCATCGTGCAGGACAGTACTCTGATCAAGGATGTGAACGTCTTTTTCGGGATGAAAGAGGGGGGGATCGCAATTGTGAACACGGAGAAGGCGATCGACTCCCCTGTCCCGAAGGGAGTGAAGGTCATCACCATCGATGCAACCTCAATCGCCCTCCAGAAGATAGGCCTCCCCATAACGAATACAGCACTGATGGGTGCATTTGCTGCAGCAAGCGGAGAGATTGCATTTGCTGCCCTTGAAGATGCCGTCAAAAGGCGGTTCCGGGGAGATCTCGCCACCAAGAATATTGCTGCGGCAAAAGCAGCCTTTGATGCCGTGAAGGGGGCGGCCTGACCATGGCGCTCGGCACAGGCTGCACTGCCCGACCCGGGAAATCGCGCAACAACAGGACCGGGTCGTGGCGGGTGTTCAGGCCGGCATTCATCCATGAACGATGCACCAGCTGCGGGATGTGCAGGATCGTCTGCCCTGAAGGCTGCATCGGGGAGAACGAAGAGGGACTTCCTGTTCCGGATTATGACTACTGCAAGGGGTGCGGGCTCTGTGCAGAGGAATGCCCGTCCGAAGCGATCGAGATGAAGAAGGAGGAGAAGTGACATGCTCCAGATAACCGAGGGATCCCTTGCGGTGGCAGATGCAGTGGGGAAATGCCGCCCCCAGGTGATTGCCGCGTACCCCATCACCCCCCAGACCCACATTGTCGAAGCGCTGGCCGAGATGGTGGCAAACTGCACGATCGATGCTGAGTATATCACCGTTGAGAGCGAGTTCTCTGCGCTCTCGGCCTGCCTTGGTGCGAGCGCTGCAGGATCGAGGGTCTATTCAGCCACCACCTCCCAGGGGCTGGCATTGATGTTCGAGGTCTGTTTCAACTGCGCGGGCATGCGGCTCCCTGTCGTCATGACCATCGCCAACAGGGCACTGGGAGCACCCCTCTCCATATGGAACGACCAGCAGGACTCGATCTCGCTCCGGGATTCGGGCTGGCTGCAGTTCTATGCAGAGGACAACCAGGAAGCGACCGATCTCCATTACCTTGCCTACCGGGTCTCCGAGGATCACAGTGTCCTTCTCCCATCGTTTGTCTGCTTCGACGGGTTCATCCTCTCCCATACCTACGAACCGGTCGATATTCTCTCCCAGGAGGAGGTGGACCGCTACCTCCCGCGATTCAGGCCATTCCAGCGGCTGGATGCTGACGATCCCATCAGCTTTGGTCTGTTTGCGGCCCCCGACTATTACATGGAATTCCGCTATGAGATCGATCAGGCCGCAAAGAAAGCCCTTTCGGTATTCCCGAAGGCAGGAAGAGAGTTTGCCGAACTCTTTGGCAGGGATTACAGCGGGCTTGTCGAGAGCTACCGCATGGAGGATGCGGATTGTGCCCTGGTGGCAATGGGGTCGCTCTGCGGGACGGTGAAGGATGCCATCGATGATCTGAGGGATGCAGGCAGAAAGGTCGGCCTGCTCAAGATCCGGACCTTCCGCCCGTTCCCGGCAGAAGAGGTGAAAAAAGCCTTATCCGGCGTGAGCCGGGTTGCGGTCCTTGACAAGAATATCTCTCTCGGGTCAAAGGGAGCCGTGGCACTCGAAGTGAAAGATGCCCTCTACGGGAGCCAGATCCCGGTCCATGATTACATCATTGGTCTTGGAGGCAGGGATGTGCAGAAGAAGGATATCGCCCGGGTTGTCACGCTCGCCGAGGAAGGCAAGGGGGACCTCTATTACGGGCTCCGCGAGGAGGTGCTGAAATGAACGACAAGGCGGCCTGCGGGCTCTTTGACTCAGGTCACCGTGCATGTGGTGGCTGCGGTGCTGCCATGGCAGCCCGACTCATGCTGGATGCTGCGGGAAAGGATACAATCATCGTCTCATCGACCGGGTGCATGGAGGTCTTCTCGACGCCGTACCCTGAAACAGCATGGAAGGTCCCCTGGATCCACTCGCTCTTTGAGAACAACTCTGCCGTTGCATCAGGGATTGTTGCGTCTCTTGCGAAGCAGGGGAGGAAGGAGAAGGTCGTAGCGATCGGTGGGGATGGTGCAACGTTTGATATCGGGATCCTCTGCCTCTCGGGGGCATTCGAGCGGGGTCATGATTTCACCTACATCTGCTACGACAACGAGGCCTATATGAATACCGGCATCCAGCGATCGGGGGCGACCCCCTACGATGCCAGCACCACCACGAGCCCCGCGGGGAGCTGCTCGTTTGGCAACAAGCGGCCGAAGAAGGATCTTCCCCTGATCCTTGCAGCCCACGGCGCCCCTTACGTGGCAACGGCATCCATCGCCTATCCCCCTGATTTCAAGAAGAAGGTCGAGAAGGCCATCAATACCCCGGGACCCTGTTATATCCAGGTCCATGCACCCTGCTGCACCGGATGGGGATTTGAGGGAGAGAAGACGATAGCAATCGGCAAGCTTGCCATTGAGACCGGCCTCTGGGTCAATTACGAGATGGAGAATGGCGTGGTCACGAAGGTGAAGAAGGTAGTGCGAAAGCCGGTGGAGGACTACCTGATCGAGCAGAAGCGGTTCCGCCACCTCTTCAAACCGAAGAAGAACGAAACCGAGATTGCCAAGATCCAGGCCCTTGCTGACCGGAACGCCGAAAAGTTCGGGATCGATATCACGCTGAAAAAATAATTTTTTTCTGCAAAGTCGCTGCGATCAATTGTTACTCTCATTCTTTTTTTCCACTCATCACGGCATCAGACTACGTTTCAAAATACCTGGTCTTTGCAGTCTCATGGGCCATGAAACTCTATATATACAGGGATTAGGACCATGGTAAAAGCCGCTCCACCGGTTCCTACTGGATCATAAGCCCCCTGGTGGTGTAAGGAAGACCTGAATCTACCATCCTCAAGGGCGTTATTCAAAAAGGAAAGGTCTTTGGGATAAAGTGGAGGGGAGCCACCCGCTCTATCCCGCCTTTCTCTTCCAAGTAAAGAGGAACGGGAGCAGGAGCACTACTGCAATGATGATCCAGAACTGCCCGAACATGGTCAGCAGGGTCACCCTGTTCTCAGTGTAAAACCGGAGCTCGGCATTCTTTGTCGAGTTCCACGTGATGATGGCCGTGCCGCCGTCTCCCTCGCTCACCTCTGCCCCTGGACTGAGGGAGCCGATGAACCGGTTCCTGACATCGAATGGGGGGGGAAGGATCACCTGCACCGAGTATGGTTCGGGAAACGTGGCCAGGAAATGGTTATCCCGGACCGATCCAGTATAGTGAACGGTATAATTCCCTTTGGGAAAGGTGATGGTGAACCGGTCAGAACTGTTGTAACTGCAGGAATTGCGGGGACAATCGCCCGAGAGCGAGACGTCGCTTACCTGGACAGGAATTTTCTCTCCCAGGAATCCCGTCTCAGAAAAAGAATAACGGTCGGCATCCACGATCTCGACCGATGCCCGGTATGCCGTCCCGTTCGGCAGTATCTCATACCCGGCGCTGAGGGCCAGGACTGACGCAGGGATCAGGAGGAGCGCAATGCAGAGAGCAGCGACTGCACGTCCGCATCGATCTCGGTGGGTGGCTTGCATTGCTTTATCACCGTCTCCGGGTCTTTCAGCAGGTGCCCGGTCACCACACAGACGATCCGCTCACTCGGATCGATCACTCCTTCAAGAGCAAGTTTGCGTACCCCTGCAACCGATGCCGCCGATGCCGGTTCAACCCCGATCCCCTCTTTTCGTGCAAGATCCCTCTGCATCGCGAGGATTTCGTCGTCGGTGACCCATTCGGCAGTACCGCCGGTCTTCCGGATCGCGGTGAGTGCCTTCTCGGCGTTGACTGGTGCTCCTATCCTTATCGCGGTGGCAACCGTCTCCGGCTCTCCTTCCGGTATCACTTCCGGGAGTCCCTCCCGTATCGCCCTGACGACCGGGCTTGAGCCCTTTGCCTGAATCCCGGTCATCATCGGGTAGTGCTCGATGAGGCCAAGGGCGTGCAGTTCACCGAGTCCCTTGTGCACGGCAGAGATATTCCCTGCATTCCCGACCGGGAGGACGATCCGATCCGGTACGCTCCCGAGCTGGTCGATCACTTCGAACCCGATGGTCTTCTGCCCTTCCAGCCTGAAGGGGTTGATCGAGTTCAGGAGGTAGAGCCCATGGCTGATGCACAGTTCCTGCACCATCTCGAGGGCTTTATCGAAATTACCCCTGATCGAGATGACACGTGCCCCGTGCATCAGGGCCTGTGCCACTTTTCCAAGCGCCACCTTGCCGGCAGGGAGGAGCACGACAGCCGGAATCCCGGCCTTTGCAGCATAGGCTGCGAGGCTTGCCGAGGTATTCCCGGTACTTGCACAGGCAACCGTCGATTTGTTGAGCTGGAGTGCCATACTCACCCCGACGGTCATTCCCCTGTCCTTGAACGATCCGGTGGGATTCATCCCTTCGTGTTTTGCATACAGGTGAGGGAGCCCGATCTCTTCTCCGATTCGTTCCAGATGGTAGAGCGGAGTACCCCCTTCCTTCAGGGTGACAGGCGGGATGGTGACCGGAAGGAGCTCACGGTACCGCCACACAGAGATCGGACGCCGATCCCATTCTTCACGCCTAATGGTAAGGGAGTCGAGATCGTACTCCACAAAGAGCAGGTGCCCGCAGGAACGGCAGGTATAGATGATCTCATCCGGAGGATAGGATCGGCCGCATTGCACGCAGGTGAGGCGATACATGCTCTAGATCTGAGTGGTCATCGCACATATACGCATCCGGTATTGCAGACTGATCCTATTCCTTTGATCAGGCCTGGTTCCGGGAACCATCATCCAACAGACCGTTCCGGTATACGGGGAGCGCCTCGCGGACACGAAAAACCATCTCCGGATCGATGACGGCAGGGATCAGCACCTCCTCCTCCCCTGCTTCTGCAACCACGGTTCCAGAGGGATCAATGGCAAGCGATCTGCCGCAATACGTCTCTACCGGAGTCATTCCCGTCGGGTTCACCCCCATGACATACACCTGGTATTCGATCGCCCGTGCCATGAGCAAGAGCTCCCAGTGGCCGATCCGGGATGCAGGCCATGCTGCAGGGACCAGCATGCAGCAGACTCCTGCCCTTGCGTACGCCCCGAAAAGCCCCGGGAAACGGAGGTCATAGCAGATGGCGATACCAAAGGGAACATTCGAGAGTCTGAAGATTCCCGGGGTATTACCCGGGGAGTAGTGTTCGTCTTCGTGTGCCGGGGTGAAGAGGTGAGACTTCGCATAGGTGGCAGCAATCTCCCCTTCGCGATCAACAACGATGCAGGTGTTCCTCGGTTTGGGATCAGAGCGCTCGCGGAATGAGCCGAGTAGTGCAATACCATATTCCTGTGCAAGGTGGCGGAATCGGGAGACGATCGGGCCGTCCCGCTCCTCGACATGCCGGACAGACCGGGGGTCCCATCCTGTGGGGTATTGCTCGGGAAAACAGATCAGTGAGGCCCCATCATCAACGGCCTTCCTGATAAACGGTTCAGCCTTTTGGAGGCTTTTCTGTGGATCCTCCCACCTGCTCCCGATCTGGGCTCCGGCAATTTTTATGGGCATATGATGGTGTTCTCCTTGTTGATCTGTCTCTGGTGCCTTTGTTCAGGTCCCTGAAAGGACCGGAAATGCCGCAGTGAGTCCGGCGATCACGAACTGGACTGCAATGGCAATCAGAAGCATCCCCATCAGCCGGTTGATAGCCCGGAACTCTTTCTGCCCGACACGACTGACGATCTGATCCGATCGTGCCATCATCAGGTAGGTGAGAAGGATTGCGATCACGATCGAGACGAGAATGAGGGCAATCCGCGGAAAAGATCCTGACGCTTCATTCATCAGGACAATCGTCGTGGTTATGGCGCCGGGGCCTGCGATCATCGGTATTGCAAGGGGGGTGATCGAGATATCCTCTGCATCCATACTCTCATATTTTTCCGTTGCGGTCAGCTTGGACCGTGAGGTGCGGGCATAGACCATCTCCATCCCGATTACGAACAGGAGGATGCCGCCTCCAATGCGGAATGCATCGATCGTGATGCCGAAGAGCCGGAGGATGATCCCTCCCGCCAGGGCGAAGGCGATGAGGATCGCGAGGGCATACCGGCAGGATTCCACCGCTACCTTCAGCCTTGTTTCACGATCAAGCGAGCTCGTAAGGGAGACGAAGGTCAGGGTGGCGCCAAGCGGATTCACAATAATGATGATCGACGAGAGCGAGAGGAGCGCAAACGTGACCATTTCGCCGGCCATAAGGGATGGTGTGCCCTCTGAAGGGAAGAGCGTTTGCCTTTCCCCCCATCCGGCATACGAAAGGTTCCCTCATAACGAGTGGGGAACCATGCATGGCTCTCTTTGAGAGAGGGGTTACACCCTGAAAAATGATCCCCGCCATTCCGGCATGAAAACCGCACCTGCGGGGTTCGTCAGAAGGGTATGTGATCAGAGGAGTGTTTATCAGATCTGTGAAAGAAGGGGATGATTCCGGTGATACTTATTCGTACAATACGGCTTCGTCGATCCTCTTGTACGAGCAGAGATCCTCCTGGGTGAAATGGAGGGCGATCTCACGCGTTGCACTTTCCAGCGAATCGGAGGCATGGATCACGTTCCTGCCGATATCAAGTGCGAAGTCACCGCGGATCGTCCCGGGGGCAGCCTCGGCCGGATGTGTGGCACCGACAAGCGCCCGAACGACCGTGACGGCTGATTTCCCCTCCCAGACCATCAGGAATACCGGGCCGCTGGTGATATAGTGCCGGAGCGATGGGAAGAACGGTTTTTCGAGGTGTTCCCTGTACTGTTCCATCACCCGCTTTTCAGGGAGCTTCTCGAGACGGGCAGCGACCAGCCTGAGCCCTTTTTTTTCGAAACGGCTGACCATCTCCCCGATCAGTCCTCTGGCTACCCCGTCAGGTTTGACCATCACAAAGGTCCGGTCCATGCCGCATTACTCCTTTCCGAGCGCCTTTCGCCCGGCTTTTGTCCAGGCAACCCTGCGGGGAGTCCTGCCCAGCCGGAAGTTGTTCTGGCACTTCGAGCTGCAGAAGTAGAAGATGGTACTGTCTTTCCTGACAAACATCTTCCCGGTCCCGGGCTCGATTGGTTCACCGCAGAAACTGCAGTTTTTCTGTTCTACCATAGTACGTTCACCGCCGTGAGAGTTTCTTGGCCTCGCGTTCGGTCTCAAGGAGCATCAGCACATCACCCTCGCGGATGGGTCCGACCGTATTGCGGGTGATGATGCGCCCCTTGTTTGGACCGTCGAGAATCCGGCATTTCACCTGCATGGCTTCGCCGTGCATCCCGGTGGATCCGATCACTTCGATGACCTCTGCAGGCGTTCCTTCATCTGCCATGGTCTGTTCACGCTCTCAGGTCGCTGATCTGTTTGGCGACCTCGTCGATGAGATCCTTGGCCTTCCCGGGCTTGACGATCGCTGCAGCAGTGGAGCCAACCTCAAGGCCGCTTGCGGCCCCGATATCATTCTGTTTGTTGATATACACAAAGGGGATCTTCTTCTCTTCACAGAGCGGGCCGAGGTGCATCACGATCTCTTCCGGCTCAACATCAGCACCAATAAGGACCAGCGTTGCAAGACTCCTCTCGATTGCCTTGGTGGCCTCGTTTGCCCCTTTCTTGATCTTCCCGGTGTCCCGTGCAATCTCAAGGGCTTCGAGCGCCTTGTTCTGAATCTCTTCAGAAACCTGGAATTTTACGTACGTCTTTGCCATAACTCACCTCATTCAGGAGTAGCGTAGTCTCCCTCATCACTCATCAGTCAGTGACGACGATGTAGCTATATAAAATCAACAGGAATGGCAATAAATGTTTGTGAGAGTGTACCGGCAGCCGGGCTGTTCAGGCGGAGAGGAGGTAGATCTGTACCCCTGACTGGTTATAGAGGAGCGGAAGGCCGGCCTCCTCCGCCCTCACCGCATACCGCTCCCGCTCCGGGTCCCCAATATAGAGGAGCGTGGCATTATACTTCCTCATGAGAGGGACGGTCTGTGCAGGGTCCTCGTAGATCAGCCGGATATCATTCACCCGTTCCCCATACCACGTGTCAGCCCGCCACATGTACTCGTGAAATGGCATGCCGATAATGGCAGGAATTCCGGTCGATGATGATATCCGCGAGTAGTACCCGTAATCTCCCCCTTCAGCCTCCACAATCCCGTAGCTGCCTGAAAGCGACCTGAGGAACGCGATCGCCTCTGCATCGCCCGGATGGGTCGTATCAAGCCAGGCGAGTCCATTCAGGGTGGCATCGCGGGAGCTGTATTCGAACGGGATGATCAGGGGTGCCGTAAGAAGCAGGGCTGTGACGCCGATGAGTGCCGCTCGTTTCAGGCCCTTGGTGATCTTCAGGTGGGACACCGGCTGTCCCAGCATGACCGCAAGCAGTGCAAACCCGGAGGATGCCATCAGGATCCAGGCGGGAAGATAGAATTTGAAGACCGTATTCATCCGGTAATATACGTCCCCCATATTATCCTTCAGGTAGAAAAATTCACAGAACATGATCACGGAAAGCCCGCAGATTGCGAGGATTTCAGCGGGGGTCCTCATCCTCCTGGTAAGGAAGTATGCCAGCGGCAGGGCCGCGATTCCTGCTGCAGCGTACCCCCCCAGAATGAAGGGGACGGGGACGAGAAGGAGCAGTGGCATCCGGATGATATCCTTTCTCAAGTACACCAGGAAGAGGATGAGGAATAACCCGTGGACAAGGAGGAAGGCGGGGACAGGGCTCGGGGCAGGGACGATGCCTATCCCCTGTATCCCACCACTCTTGAGCTGGACGTAGTAGGGGAGGTAGCAGAGGAGGGAGAGGGGCGGGACGAGGAGAAGGAAACTGTATGCCCGCGCCATAAACCGTTCCAGGAGTCCGATACCCGGGAGTGTCCCGGACCCGACTTCCCCGACGTTCTCCCTGTTCTCATGCCAGATGAGGAGCCCGAAGAGCACGGTGACCGGGGCATAGAGGAGCACATCCCAGGTATTGATCAGGGGCATGGAACCAAGGGAAAGCGCTGACAGTACCACGAGCAAAAAGCGGTGCCGGGGAGTCATCATCTTCCAATGGGTGAGGGCATATACACACAGGAAGAGGAGGAAGACCTGGTTGAAGAGAGAGACAACATGGGCATGGAGATCGCCCCACACGAACGAGAACGCCGGATATTCGTGGATGGTGTCCGGGATCGTGCGGGTACTGTCCCAGAGGACGGCCCCTGAGGTTTTCCCGAGGATCACCTGCCAGATGAAGGAGGGATTGACCACGAGGAACGTCAGGAGGGGCAGCCACCGGAGGCGGTCAGAGAGGAGGTGTGCCAGGGCATACATACCCACCGCTGCATTGGCAAGCACCGTGGGAAGGGCGAGATTGAAGACAATAGGGGACGGGACGCCCGAGACGATCCCGAGCGTGCCAAACATCCAGTAACCGAGGTAGTAGTAGACATTGAGGGTTCCCCCGAGAAACCACGGGTCGAGGGGGGGGATGACCGGCACTCGCATGATCGATGCCAGAAATGCATGGTCCATGAACTTCTCTGCGAAAGAGATGCCCGGATTGATAAACCGCAGCTCGAGCATGAAGAAGAAGAAGAGGAAAAACACAAACGCCCATACCCCCTGTCCCCTGAAGGTGTCACGACGGTAACATCCTTTGTAGGCGAACCATATGAGCAGGGCTGCAAACGGCAGAACCGCGATCCATACCGGGAGATGCAGGAGGCCGCAGTACCAGGAGACAAGGGTAAAAAGGAGCAGCGAGGCAGGAAATGCCGCCGGGAATGAGAATTCTTTCAGGACCGGCCGGAGGAGAGGCCACAGTCCCAGCTGGAGCAGGACGATCAGGATCAGCCACCCTGCCACCATCATGAGCTGGATTTCATACCCCGGGGTGATCATCCTCTGGGAGCTCCTTTTTAAAGGCGGATTTTATTGCGTCGATCACCCAGTCGCCAAAGAAGTAGATCGATATCACCCCGCCCCCGAGGGTGACCAGGTTCTTGAGCAGGTGATCGATCACGGCAATCAGGGTGGCAACGGCCGGATCGATCCCGGCAGCGGAAAAGATGGCAACAAGCGCCAGCTCATAGGTCCCGATGCCACCGGGAGTCAGGGGAATGGCCTTCACCAGGTTGCCGACAACGATGGCAAGCGTAACCACCGCAAACGGGATGGTCACTCCGAACATCATTCCCACAAAGAGGCAGACGAGGACATCCAGGATCCAGATCACGACCGATGAGGAGGAGAGGGCCAGGATGGATTTTGCAGAGAGCGATACCTGCCTGATCTGGTCGAGCATCGTGAGCAGGATCCGGAGGTAGCGGTTGTCGGATGAAAAGCGATCACTGATCGAGAGGAAGACAAAAAAACCGGCCCCAAGGATGAGGGGAAGGACGATGAGCCATAGGTATTCTCCGGGGACATTGAACACGAAGAGGAGAGAGACCGCACCAAGGAGGGCTACCATGACGATGTCGAACACCCGTTCCACCACGAGGGAGGAGATCCCCTGCGAAATGGTTGATCCGAATTCATGCCTGAGGATGAATACCCGCACCAGGTCCCCGAGCCTTGCGGGAACGATCAGGTTTGCAGTCTGTGAGATGAAGATACAGCCGGTGGAGAAGAGGATGCTGCATCGAATCCCGATGCCGGAAAGGATAATTCTGTACCGGACTCCACGGAGCAGCCATGCAAGGGAACAGACGGCCACTGCCATGGCACAATAGATCCAGACAATGTGTTCGAGCGCGACAAGAAGGTCATCTTTCACCCGGTAGAGCATGAAGAGGATAATTCCCACTGCGATCAGGGTGGATACGGCAATGGCGCTAATCTTTCTCAACATGCAGGTCCCACCACAGTCTGAGGATTGCGGTCCCCATGTCCCATACATCGTGCCGTTTCACGGTTGTCTTTCCTCCCTGCTGCCAGGTTACCGGAAATTCACAGATCGATAAGCCTCTTCTCCCGGCCCTGACAAGGACCTCGGTATCCCAGAACCAGTGCATGTCTCTGACAACGGGGATGATCGAGAGTATCTTCTCCCGTGAAAAGGCTTTGAAACCGCACTGGTGATCATGGAGCCTGCTGCCAAGCACGGTCCTGACAAGGAGGTTATATGCCCTGCTGGCAATCTCACGCCCTCCGCTCCTCTGAATCCTGCTTTGGGGAAGGAGACGTGAACCGGTGGCGATGTCATACCCGTTCCTGATGGCACCGATCAGGGTCCCGAGATGCGTCATATCCGTTGCCAGATCCACATCGTAATAGCAGACAATCGCTCCTTCTGCTGCGGAAAATGCCCTGTTCAGTGCCCGCCCCCTGCCAAGCCGCTCATCGCTGTGGAAGAGGCGGACTCTCGAATCCTGCTCCTCCCATGATCGGACGAGGTCGGCACTCCCATCGGTGCTCCCATCCTCTGCGATGATCAGCTCGAAGCATGGCGCCACCTCACTGAGGCGGGTAATCGAGAGGGGGATCGCTCGTTTGAGTGCCTCCCGGTCATTGAAGACGGGAATAACTGCACTCACCTCCACCCCGGTCACGTGCCTCCCTCTGAGATCGCTTCGGCGGCACGATATCCTGCGACGACCGATCCCTCCATGCTCCGCTCCGGGTAGTTGGATGCCGAGAACATCCCCGCAAAGTAGAGCCCCTTCTCCCGGTAGTGCGGGATGAGGTTCCGATATCCCGTGGTGAAGATGGGGCCTGCCAGGGGTTCAACCGTGAACCGCTCCCAGTGGACCTGGGAGGCGGGGATGGAGAACGTGGTGCAGAACTCTTCCCGCATCAGATGGCCTGCCTGGGCCGGGAGGGTTCCTGTGAAATAGGAGGCCAGGTACACGATATGCTCTCCGTACCGCTCAACAGGGATGAAATTGGTATGGCTGATCACGGCACCGAATGAACCTGGATCTTTCATGTTCAGCCAGTAGATCCCCTTGGTATACTCCTCCTCCATCCCCAACGTGAGGCATGCTGCCCCTTGGTAGGGCACCGGAGGGAGCACGGGGCCGCCGATGGAAGTGAGCACCTGGGGCGGAACCGTTGAGAGTACCGCGTCATACCGCTGGCCGTTCACCCGCCATCCTTCCGTGTTCTTTGCCATGTGGATGACCGGATCATGGAGCCTGATTGTACAGTCATGCCCCACCTCAGCGGCAAGGGCATCCAGGAAGACCTGGAATCCTCCCTTCAGGTATCCCAGACGTTCTCCTGAAAGACCACGGTCGGAGCGGATGGCAATCCTTCCGATCAGCCATGCAGCGGAGACCTTCTCGCTCATGGGGCCGAACTTGCTGGTAAGGAGCGGCTGGAAAAACGACTCATACGTCCGCTTTCCTACTTCGGAGATGATATACTCAGGTGCGGTGATATCGTCAAGCGAGGCAGGATCGGTCCGTTTCGATCGCATCGTCAGCAGTGCAAGCCTCAGTTTGTCAATGGGAGAGAGGAGCGGATACCGGAGTATCTCAAGGGGAGTATTCAGCGGGTAAATGGTGTTGTTGGCATAATAGCCGGTAGTACCTTTCCGCCATTCCAGCCTGTCGCTGATGTGCAGTTGTGAAAAGAGATCAAGCAGGTGCCGATCGCCGGAAAAGCAGTGGTGGTAGAATTGTTCTATCCAATAGGTATCGACATGGTGAGAGGCAAGGCATCCACCGAGGTGGCCTTTCTTTTCGAAGATATCAACCTCGTGCCGTTCTTTGAGGCGCAATGCAGCAGCTAGTCCGGCAAGCCCTCCCCCAATGATACATACCTTCATGGTCGGATTCTGCAGTATAGGTTTGAAAAGCGGGATAAAAAAGGCTCCGCATACGTATACGCCGCATATAAAGGCCGTTGGAGGCGGTTTGGTATAAGAAAGTTTTTGAACTTCTGAAAGTAACTTTATAAATAGAACATTTCGGATAATTCCGAAAGAATCGGCCGGCTGGTGTTTTGGGTCCATGAGAATATTTTTCATTGGTTTTGGACAGGCGGGAGGCAAAATTGTCGACATGTTCCTTGAACAGGACAGGAAGCTTGGCCGTAACAGCTTCCGGGCAATTGCTGTCAATACCGCCCGGACAGACCTGATGGGACTGAAACATATCGAATTAAAAGACAGGATTCTCATCGGGCAGACGGTTGTCAAGGGACATGGGGTCGGCACGGACAATGCGGCAGGTGCCCGTATCACCATGGATGAGGTCGACAGCATTGTCAGCGCCATCGATCGGAAGGGAACCCATGATGTTGATGCCTTCATGGTCGTCGCTGGTCTGGGTGGGGGGACAGGATCAGGAGGGACCCCCGTCCTTGTCCGCCAGCTCAAGAACATCTATCATGAACCGGTGTATGTGCTCGGCATCCTCCCTGCCCCTGAAGAAGGGAAACTCTACTCATTCAATGCAGCACGGAGTCTGACGACGCTCATCAAGGAAGCCGATAACACGTTCGTTTTTGATAACAGTGCATGGAAAAACGAGGGAGAGAGCATCAAGAGTGCATTCTCCCGGCTTAATGATGAGATCGTAAGGAGATTTGGCGTACTGTTCAGGGCAGGGGAGATGGGAAAGGCCGGTGTCGGTGAGATGGTGGTCGATTCGAGCGAGATCATCAACACGCTCCGCGGAGGTGGCATCAGCACGGTCGGTTATGCTATCGCCAGTGTCACCACGGACCGGTCGAAGTCCCCTCTCTCCGGGATCATCGGCGGGATCACAAGCACCCTGAAGAAACGAGAAGCGACGGAGGAGGTGCTCCTCGGGGAGGACCGGACTGCAAAGATCATCTCCCTGGTGAGGAGGGCCATGCTTGGCCGTCTCACGCTGCCCTGCGATTTCTCGACCGCTGAACGTGCCCTTGTCCTTGTTGCCGGACCACCCGACGAACTCGATCGGAAGGGGATCGAGAAAGCGAAGAGCTGGGTGGAAGAGAACATTGCCGGAGTCGAAGTGAGAGGAGGGGATTACCCGGTAAGGAGCAGTTTTGTTGCCGCCGTGGTCCTCCTTTCAACGATTGGAAATGCCCCCCGCATCCGCGAGCTGACCGAGATCGCCAGGGAGACAAAAGAGGATTCGGTGCGTGCAGAGGAACGGAAGCCTCTGACGATTGACGAGGATATTGAACCATTGTTTGAGTGATGAGAGATGAGCAGGCAGTTACAGGTTTTGGGAGTTCTGATAGTTTTCATCAGTTTCGTCGGTATTGCATCGGCGGCCGTTTCGGTAGGAAATATTGCCATACTACCAAGTGGAGACCTGGTGTCAGGCCAGACCGAGGCATCAGCATCGTTCACCGTGAATTTTGTCAGTTCAGGGGGATATACCTTTGATAAAGAGAATACCCTGAAGATGGATACCGAGCTTACTGATCCGACATGGACCTATATCATCATCCAGGATGGAGTTGAATTTCCTGCAAAGACTGACGCCGGCCCGAATATCCAGTTGAGCGGCTGGGAGCTTTCGTATCCATCGGATCGTGAGATAGCGCTGAAGGTCAAGGTGGCGGGAACTGCTCCTGTTGTCACGAATTCATCCGAAAAGATCATCATGAGGGTGCGTGAGCTGAGCAGCAGCAATACGCTCGTTGGCACCGAAATCGTGAAGAAGAAGATGGTCTTGAATCCGGCTGCGATCGGCGATACCATACAATCCGAATCAGCACGGATGAGCACCCTGCGCCAGAAGCTGGATCAGCTGGCTGGCAGCGGGATTGACCTGACCACGGCAGAGGCGAAATACGGTCAGGCTGCTGCATATATCCAGAGTGCCCAGAAATCTACCGACATCGTCCGCAAGTCAAGCGATCTCTCGGCAGCCAAGAAGCTGCTCGATGAACTGGACTCATCAGTGGCGGTGATGGAAGCCCAGCATGCCATCTCGACTGCTGAGGGATCCATTGGACAGACCGAGCAGTTGATCACGTACTTCAAGGTCAACAAGAGCATGGGTTCCGATGCCCGGCTCATGCCGATCATTGCGCGATGGGAGATAGCCGCGGATAAACTCTCGGATGCCAAAGATCTCCAATCAGGAGGCAAGTATGCGGAAGCCGCGGAAAAAGCTGCCGAAGCGGCGGCCAAAGGAGATGAAGTGCTGAACGATGCCCTCGCTCTTCAAGAGAAGGTGGACTCCAATCCCTTGTCAGGGATGTTATCGGGGGCATCAGGTGCGATCTCCAGCGTGCTCATCCCGATTCTTGTCATCATCGTGATTGCAGTCATTGTGATTGTAGCCATCGTACTCTTCCGGAAAAGACGAAAGTGGGATGAACTGGGATAATATCCCTGCTTCCATATCCTCTCGTTTCCGCTCCTCTTTTTTTCCCTGGATCGACCGGGGCATTCCTTCTTCCCCCCAGCGTATCGCAACACGGAAGAAGAAACAGG
Organism: Methanomicrobiales archaeon; assembly: GCA_012516785.1. GTDB lineage: Archaea > Halobacteriota > Methanomicrobia > Methanomicrobiales > Methanospirillaceae > UBA9949. Next base: position 56,620 of record JAAYWH010000035.1, on the reverse strand, counting down.
ATTATCCAGGGACAGGAAACGAGGGAGGTCATCCTCTCCCCTCCCAGGAGAGCGAAAGACTGATTCTGCTTGCTCGCGCCGGGTGATTTTCCGGGAATCACTGGGTTCTACCGTCCCCCTTCCGGAGAAGATCAGATCCTCATCCTCTGAATTCTGTATGACACTACTGAAGAGACCAGGTCCCATCCTGACACGGTGCTGCTCTTTAAGGGGAGAAAAAGGAAAAATCAATCATCATACACGTGGCCAGGTCTCGTAATGCGGGTGTGACGGGGACCATCCCGATACGTTGGCGCATCATGAGGGAAGAAAAGGAAAGTCAGATTTTCATCTATGGGAGGAGGATTGTTTCGGAAGTGGGATGACGGAATCCTTTCACCCTTCACTCTTCTGATAGCTGTCCGGGCCAAACATCCGGACGGTAATATTTGCGAGTTTCTGGTCCCAGCGCTGCCTGGATTGGGATGCAGGCTCTTCTGTGGTCAGCGCAGCGCTTTGCTGGATCGCTGGAAAAGAGACATTAGCCTTTTCATACAGCCCTGGTTTTGTGAAGACGTCGATATTGATGCTCCCGAGCTTTCCATCCCTCTTCAGGTAATATTCAGGGATACGGTGCTCGTTGTCGTAGATGGAGAACCAGTAAGAGAGCTTGTAGGTCGCCTTGTCATACCCCTCAAGGGCTGGGTAACTGCTCATATCATGGGTGATCACCAGGTCAGGATTGACGCTGGAGATGGTGCCGGCATCCACGAGTTTTCCATAGAACCGCATCTTTTCCCACTTATCCCCCCGGTAATACCAGGGAAGCGGCCAGTAGTTCTCTGATGCGATCACCACGGTATCTGACACATCGATCAGTTTCATGACGGTCCTCATATCCTCGGAATTCTGGACCTGGACGATCGGCTCGTTGATATCGGCAGGGACCAGGGCAACATGCCAGGTCATGAGGACCAGGAAGATACAACCGGCAAGGGCGATGTACATCTTCTTCTCCGTCATCAGGTAGACAGAGACGAGGATCATCGGGAAGAGCTGGTGGATGATCAGCCAGGGGACTTTCTCCCCGATATAGGCGTAGGCAGCAAGGGTCACGACCATCCAGTAGATGCAAAAGAGGAAGAAGATCTCTTTCTTATTCCAGGGAACCGCCGGCTGGGGAATGTCCCCCTGGTTCTCTTCGGCTCCCATCAGCCCGTTTTTGCCTGAAAAATGGTTCTTCAGAGAGAAAGCTATCCTGGGCAGAGGGTTGTGGCGGATCGCAAACTGGGCGCTGCCGTATACCGCGAGAAGGATGATCGGGACCTCGTAGAGGAGGAAGAGCAGGATATAGAAGAACCATGGTCCGCAGATCCGGCACATCCCATGCATCGAGGCCCAGTGCTTGTAGGCATCGATCCATCCTGTCTCGATAATTTCGAAATGTGCCCCAAAGGAGGAGTAGAAGATGACCATCACGGCGAGGGCAACCACGACCAGCGCTATCGAGTCACGAAGCCAGGTCTCGGGAAGCCTGATCTTTTTTGTCAGCAGGAGGTAGATTGCGAAGGTGGCCAGGATAAGGAGGAAGATAGGCATATCTTCCTTGAGTGTCATCCCCCCTCCGATGGCAAAGCCTGCGAGCAGGGCATACCGGAGCTGGCCTCGCTCAGTGTAGGCGATGAGCGCAGCCAGTATCAGCACCGTGAAGAAGAGCTGGAATATGTCGTGGCGGAGGAACCTCGAAAAATATACCAGGCAGGGAGAGAGGGCAATAAAGAGGCCGGCGATCAGGGTCTGGCGCTGGTCAAGGTATCCCATCCGGTAGATCCAGTAGATGAGCGGAATGATCGCGACGCCAAAGAGGGCCGGAAGGATCCGGGCGACGAGATCGCTGTCACCAAAGAGCGTGAACATTCCCGCAGTGACATAATACAGGAACGGTCCGTGATACATCGGTTCATACGCATAAATGCCCTCTGTCATCAGGCGGTACGAGAACCACGCATGGATCGCCTCATCGTGATGGAAGAGTTTGAGATCGAGGGATAAGAACCGGAGAAGAATGCCGAGGAGAAAAATCAGTAAAAAGAGGTTCCGAAAGGAGCACCATTCCCGGATCCGGGAGCGAACTCCGGCGGTCAATCCGCTTCCTCAGCTCTCGAGGACGATCTCGATGCCGATATCTTTCGGGACCTGGGTACGCATCAGCTGGCGGAGTGCACGTTCATCGGCATCGATATCGATCAGCCGTTTGTGCACCCGCATCTGCCACCGGTCCCAGGTGGCGGTCCCTTCCCCGTCGGGGCTTTTCCGTATGGGCACCACCAGGCGTTTGGTGGGGAGTGGAATGGGTCCGGCGATGTTGACACCGGTCCTCTCTGCGATCTCCCGTATCCGGTCGCAGACCATCTCAACCTTCTTGAAATCGGTCCCTGTGAGGCGTATCCTGGCCTTCTGCATGATATTCACCAGATAAATATTGTGGGATTCGGAGTTATCTCATCTGCTTGGGCTGGATAGCAATACACATTCCGGCAGCGATGGTGCTTCCCATATCCCGGATTGCAAACCTGCCGAGCTGGGGAAGCTCCTTCACATTCTCGATGACCATGGGCTTGGTCGGTTTGACCTGCACAATCGCTGCGTCTCCTGCCTTGATGAACGTGGGGTTCTCTTCCTTGGTCTGGCCGGTCCTTGGGTCGAGTTTCTTCTTCAGCTCGACGAAGGTGCAGGCAGTCTGGGTGGTGTGGCAGTGAAACACAGGGGTGTATCCGATGGTGATTGCACTGGGGTGCTGGAGCACGACGATCTGTGCGGTGAATTCATCAGCGACAGTTGGCGGGGCCTCGACAGGTCCGCAGACATCGCCACGGCGGATGTCTCCCTTTGCAAGGCCACGGACGTTGAACCCAACGTTATCGCCGGGCAAGGCCTGAGGGATCTCCTCGTGGTGCATCTCGATGGACTTGATCTCACCCTCTTTGTTTGCCGGCATGAAGGATACTTTCATTCCCTTCTTCATGATGCCGGTCTCAACGCGTCCTACCGGCACGGTGCCGATACCGCTGATACTGTAGACATCCTGGATCGGAAGCCGGAGCGGCTTGTCGGTCGGTTTCTCGGGCTCCTTGAGCGTGTCGAGCGACTCCAGAAGTGTCGGGCCGGTATACCAGGGCGTCTCCGGGCTCTTCTTGGCGATATTGACCCCCTGAAGGGAACTGATGGGGATGAACAGCGTCTCTGCCGGCTTGTATCCCACCATCTGGAGGAGGGCAGAGAGATCCTTCTTCACTTCCTCGAAGCGTTTCTGGTCATACTTGGCTGCGTCCATCTTGTTGATAGCAACGATGAGCTGGTTGATGCCAAGCGTTCTTGAAAGGAACACGTGCTCCTTGGTCTGTTCCATGACCCCGTCAGGGGCTGCCACGACAAGAACCGCTGCATCTGCCTGAGAGGCACCGGTGATCATGTTCTTGACAAAGTCCCTGTGTCCAGGGCAGTCCACCACGGTGAAATAGAACTTCGGGGTGTCAAACCTCTTGTGCGCGATATCGATCGTGATACCTCTCTCACGCTCTTCCTTGAGGTTATCCATCACCCAGGCAAACTCAAAGGTTGCCTTACCCTTGGTCTCAGCCTCTTTGCGGTAACCCTCAATGATGTGAGGAGGTACGGCACCGGTCTCGAACATGAGCCTGCCAACGGTGGTTGACTTTCCATGGTCGATGTGCCCGATGACCGCCAGATTAAGATGGGGCTTTTCAACAGCCATAATGATCCTCCGATAAAAACGAGACTGCAGAAGTACAGCCTGTTTATGCGAGTAGTATTTATTGGAAACGTATCCTTATTAATCGTTTCGATGAGCGAAATCCGTCGGTTTTTTCAGAAAAAAGGAAAAAAACGACATTATTTAACATATGGACAAGATAACCCCTGCCCACGCATGAAAACACTGGAAATCACATGGGATGAGAAAAAATACCGCGCAACTGTCGGATGCGCAGACGGGTCGGTATCCGTTCACCGGAATTGCGCGTTCTGTGTGCATTGCAAGGGGATCCGGATAGGGGAGCGGCTGTACCCGTCACCCCAGGAGTCGGTACTGCGATCCTTCTCATCGGGTGGTTCGAGCGATGAAGCCCTGATGTCAGCTGCGATGCAGTTCAACACCCTGGTAAAGGATGCACGGGCCATCGAATGCGATGATGATGCAGATTCGGGGTTCAAATCCCGCTACCGCCGCTGAAATCCCCGAAGGTTTCTTCTGCGCGGTCGTTCTCGGGGACCAGTGCCCGTATCTCATCCCGGAATGATTCGAACTGCAACTCATCCATCTGGTCTGAAAGGAGCCTGCCGCTCCATGCTCTCCGGTATACCCAGGCCACCACCTTCTCGACCACGAGGAGTACCGATTCAGGACTTTTTACTGAGATCAGCTCCCTGCCGATCTTGGGGTGTCTCCCCCTCCGGCCCCCGACCGTGATCAGGTAATGCTCGCCGGATGATTTGAGGAGATCGTACGGGCAGGACCTGATGCAGGTGCCGCATTCAACACACCGGGAGGGATCGAGAACGGAAACTCCCCGCTTTATTGTGATCGCCTCTTCTTTGCAGTATTCCACGCATGTCCCGCATCCGGTGCACATCCCGGGCACCCTGATGGGACGGTTCTGCCCGACAATGCCTATCTCATTTAAGAGCGGGCTCGTGCAGGCATTCGGGCAGGCAGATATGGAGATCCGTATCTTTACCGGCATCTCCCTTCCAAAGAGTCTTGCATCGATGGAGCGGGCGAGCGATATCGAGTCGATGTTGGCAAAGATGCACCGTTCGTTCCCCGGGCATGCGATCACGTTCACCACTTCATCACGCTCGGAGCCGAGGGGGGTCTTATTGAGTGCGAGATCCCCTGCAATCGCATCGAGGTCTGCATGGTTCATATGCGGTATCTCGATGGTCTGCCTGGTGGTCAGATGGACCGATTCAGCCCCGTACCGCTCGGCCACTGTGGCGATCCCTTTCAGCTGGTCACAGGAGACGACGCCTGCCGGGATTCGCGTTCGTATCGTGCAGTATTCGCTGTCGAGCTCGGTGATGACACCGCCCTTCATGTGAACTCCCATATCCTTCAGCATCAGGAATTTATTACGCGGTGCATCCCCTAAAAAAGTGCGCTCGCAGGAATGATGACCAGTGCGCAGAGCGTTGCAGCCCGGGTAATCTCCCCCGAAGCCCCGACGACGTCCCCATTCACCCCCCCGAACTGGCGCTGGGAGATGGAGAGGAGGAGAAGGGGGATGAGGACCGCGGCAATCGCTGCCCCCAAAAGGGGGAGGTACGGGAGCGGGAGGAGTGCGAGTGGGATACAGCATATCCCGGCGGCAACCGGGAACCAGGGTTTTGACTGGCGATGCAGGAGCGCATGGAGGCCGTCATGGAACGGGGTACCGTATGCGGTCAGGAAGGCCATGGAGAATTTTGCCAGGACTTCCCCGACAATGAGGGCCCACAGGACCTGTGGTGAGGAAGAGAGGGCGGCGAAGGTAAGGAGCAGAACCGTGCCTCCGGCAGCAAATCCGCCGGTGCCGATCTGCCGGTCCGTGAGCGCCCGGATCCTGCCCTCCTTTCCACCATGTGCCATGAGACCATCACCAAGATCGAGGAGACCGTCAAAATGGTTTGCCCCGGTGATACCAAGCACTGCGATGAGGGCGACCGCTGCCCTGATCTCCGGGATGCTGATCCAGCATGCTGCGAGCCCGGCAAGACCCCCGATCACGTACCCTGAGAGAGGATAGAGGTAAGTGTGGTCTGCGAAGAGAGAAAAATCAACCGTCCTGCCGAGAGGGAGGATGGTCGTGAACTGGAGGAGGGCCCGGAGCCGGTTCAGCAGCATTCGCTGTAAAGGCGGGATGTACAACCGGCTATCAGCCCGGCGACCGCGTCATCGAGGAACGGGCCGAGTGTTGCCAGGATGCCGGGTTTCTTCTGGTCATAACGTGTGAACTCGAAACGGGCATAGGTCCCGCCGATACATTCGGCGATGGCCATCCCGATGATCTCATCGGAGAGGAGGAATACCGGGTCTTCCTGGATCCCCGAATCTTTCTGCCGGAGAAAGAGTTCATCTTCAAGGAGGATGGCCCCGAGGAGCAGGGATGCGATATTCGGATCGCCAAGATACTTGAGGATCTTCTCCCGAACCTTGTGCGCTGCCTCTTCTGCCGAAAGCCCGTGCGGCACATAGAGCAGCATCGCAGAGGTTACCATGGAATCGACAGAGATCCCTTTCTCCTCCAGCCGTTCCTCAATCCCGAACATATCTGCTATGTGTTCCTGCATCCGCTATTAGGTTGCCGTTAGGATAGCTTGATGTCCGGGAAGGTGAGAGCTGTAAGATCGAGTACTCATGGCATTTGTGACAGGCAGCCCGGAGATCAGGGCAAAGAACCCCCTTTTTTCCAGTATTCTTGCCAATACGATGCTCTCTGTAGTGCCAGGCATCTCGGGTGCCGGTCCAAGCCCTGAAAAGACGCTCCTCACCCCCATCCTCGACGCGGAGCTGATCACCTGCGGGAAGATCACCAGCATGCCGGTGCGCCCCGATACCCCGACGGGCTGCCCCACGCCTGCATCCATCACGAGGGCAGTTATGGAACTCTGCGGACTCTCGCCCCTTTTCATCAACGGAGGGCTTGTCCATACCCCGACCGTACCATGCCTCGACACCTATGGCATACCGGGCGAAGACCCCCGGTTCGGCGATGCGGTCCCTGATGCCTGTGCATTGTTCAGGAAAGGGAGGTCGATCGGGACCTTCCTTGGGAGTGTTTCGGATCTTCTGGTGCTCGGCGAATGTGTTCCCGGAGGGACCACCACGTCGCTCTGTGTTCTGCGGGGGCTCGGGTATGATGCCCTGGTGAGCAGCAGCTATGCCAGGAATCCTGTCCGGATGAAGGAGGAGGTCTGGAGCATCGTGAACAGAAGAATACAGGAAGGCCTCTACCGCACCCCCCTTGATATCGTCCGTTGCTGCGGGGATCCGATGATCGCCATTGCCGCCGGGATCGCAGCCACGTATAGCGGGAGCATCATCCTCGGCGGGGGAACCCAGATGCTCTCTGTTGCAGCGGTCCTCAAAGGGATGAATCTCCCGATACCCGGGATCGCAACCACCTGTTATGTGAGGGATGACTCCTCGGCCAACTTTGCTGAAATGGCAGGAATGATAGGGACACCCGTGTATTACGTCGATCCCGGCTTCGGTGAACTGGGACATTCGGGGCTTGCACGGTACTGCATCGGGGAGGTGAAGGAAGGGATGGGTGCCGGAGGCGCCATGTTCCTTGCCTGGCTGATGGGCCATTCTCCTGACGCGATCAGGAAAAAGATCCTTCACACGGTCCACGGGTATGCGTAGGAACAGGGGTGTGGTACATCGTTTGGTGACGGGAATAGCCAGGCCGGCCGGGAGGGGATTTCCGGAAGGCTCCGATAAAAAAGGGATTATCAGCCATCAGAGAGAAGTGATCAGGGATGCTCCCGATATATGTGGTCAATAATTTCGGGCAATTCAACCACCTGATCCTGCGGATGCTCAGGGATCGTTCTGTCGATGCAAGGATGATCTCAAACAGCATGCCCCCTGAGGATGTTGCCGCAGGGTGCCGCGGCCTGATACTCGGAGGAGGACCTGACATCTCCCGCTCGGGGAACTCGGCACGATACCTCCATCTTGATCTCCCGGTGCTCGGAATATGTCTGGGGCTCCATGTCATCGCACGGGAATTCGGGGGTACGGTCACCAAGGGCAGGCTGGGCGGGTACGGTCCTGTCGAGGTGGAGATTGTCGAGCATGACGAAATCCTGGTCGGGTACCCGTCAAGGATACGGGTATGGGCCTCCCATGCCGATGAGGTCAGCGGTCTTCCCGCCGGAGCAGTCAGGCTTGCCGGCTCACCGATCTGTGGCAATGAAGCGATTGCATTGCCGGATCGCCATATCTACGGCCTTCAGTGGCATCCTGAAGTCAGTCATACCGAGAACGGCAGGTACGTCTACGAGAATTTTGACCGGATTACCAGGGGACAGTGAAAAGCAGATGAGACAAGAAGAACTGGCAGCAGAGATCAGGAGGATCGGGTTCTCCTGTACCCGATGCGGAGAATGTTGCAGGGAAACCAATACGGATTCCAACCTGGTGATGCTGTATCCTCCGGAGCGTGCGGAACTGTGCACTGCCACTGGCCGGGAGGGAGAGGAATTCTCGGAACCGTACCCTGAGGCGGTGGCGATGCCGGGAGGGGGGAGTATCAGGTTCGAACGATGTATCCGGCGGAGGGAAGGGGTGTGCATCTTCCTTGACGGAAACAGATGCCAGGTGTATGCGTCACGGCCATGGATCTGCAGGACCTACCCGTTCATGCTTTCCGGAGAGGAACTTATGGTCTTTCAGTGCAGGGGAATCGGGGGCCCCCTGTCAGAAGGTGAAGCCTGGGAAATCGCCGGGCTTCTGCTTGCACGGAAGCGTGCCGAAGAACAAGAGGAGGACCGGGTTCGCACCCTGCTCTCAACGCACCACATCCCTGCAGGGGCTGATGTGCTGATCGATGGAACCGGGATGAGGAGGCTCTGATGGCTGAGATACGGATCATCGGAACGGCCCATGTCTCGAAGGAGAGTGTTCGCGAGGTGCAGGAGGCAATCGCTGAGTTTTCTCCTGATGTGGTGGCCGTGGAACTGGATGCCACCCGGTATGCCGCCCTGAAAAAACAGGTCCAGGAAGCTTCGGTCGAATCGGTGCTTGAGGCAAAGACGTTCACCCAGCTCCTTGTCCAGTGGATCCTTGCCTACCTGCAGCGGAAGATCGGGCTTGATGTTGGCGTAGAGCCGGGGGCAGAGATGAAGGCCGCCGTGGAAGAGGCCGAAGCCCGGCGCATCAGCATCGCCCTGATCGACCGGGATATCCGGATAACTCTCCGGAGGTTCTGGCATTCACTCTCGTTTTTTGAGAAGATCAAGATGCTCTATGCCCTCGTTGCATCCGTTGCCAGTATCGATGAGCAGGAGATCGATGTGGAGGAGCTGAAGAAACAGGACGTGATTGCCGTCGCGATGGAAGAGTTCCGGAATTTCTCACCGAATGGCGCCCGGGCCCTGATCGATGAGCGGGATGCCTATCTTGCCCACCAGATCAGGAGGCTCTCTCTCTCCCATGAACGCATTCTCGTGGTGATTGGGGCGGGCCACAAGGAGGGGATAAACCGGTATCTTGCGTCCCCTGAAACGCTGCCCGCCATCGAAAGCCTTACGGGTGAGGTGAAGTCCAGGCCGTGGGGGCTGATCTTCGGGGGGATCGTCACCTTCCTTTTCGTCTTTCTCCTGGTAGCTATCCTCTTCTCAGGCGTGGGAACCGATGTCCTGATCACTGCACTCCTCTACTGGGTGCTGATCCACGGGGTCCTTACGGCCGTCTTCACCCTCCTTGCGAAAGGGCATCCTCTTTCAGCCCTGACCGGATTTGCGGTCTCCTGGTTCACGGCATTAAACCCGCTGATCGCAGCCGGCTGGTTCTCCGCGATCGTCGAGGCAAAGATCCGGAAACCCGGACCAGGCGATCTGGGCCGTATCTCGCGGGCTGAGTCGATCGGCGAGATGATGGAGATCCCGCTCTTCCGGGTGGTCGTTGTTGCCGCCATGGCAAATATCGGGAGCACGCTCGGGACGATCCTCTACTTTGTCTTCATCTTCCCGATCCTCGGGATCGATGTCGGGGTGGTGATGACCCAGGGGATTGCGAACATGTGGGCCGCCATCCAGGCGATCTTCTGATCGCCTCCCAGAAACTATTTTTAGTGTCCCCGCGATGAGTGGCATATGAGCATTTCGTCCTGGTATGCCCTGATCATCCTTTCTGCACTCCTTGCGCTCTCCCCTGTCCTCGCAGCAGAAAACACCGTGCCGGTTGCCGGAACGGTCTTCCTCGGAGAGCAGGGGCTTGATATCTCCGCGACCGGTGCCGCTGCCGGTTCGCAGATCGTGTATTTCGGGCCGGGCGGGAGCCCTGCCACTGTTCCCGTGGCAACGATGACGGTAGATGATCCCTCCGACTTCTACCTCTCCCCGGCTCTTTTTGGTGGCAGGACCGGCCCCTGGTTTCTGTCCCCGGCAAACACCCTTGCGTTCTATGTCCAGGACCCGCTGATCGGGATCCGGGTGATGGATGAGAGCGCCGATTTCGCGATTACGGGCGATGTCACCTGGATCCCGAAGGGGGACGTGGTGGGGTTCCGGATCGACACCAATGTCTACGAGATTGCCAGACGGCCTGGTTCCCCGGGTGCTCCGATCACCATCCGCATCCGGGGTCCAGGGGGGGTTGAGTATTCCTCGGTGACAGGGTATCAGCTCGAGGATATCCTGATATCTGCCTCGCCATTCGATACAGGGGGGGTATGGCTGACGGGCGGCTTTGAGAGTGGCACCTACACGGTATGGGCGGAGAGCACCGGGAATGATATGAATCTCAATTACAAGCAGGAGGGAAAGACGGTGACCGTGCCAGTGCAGTTCCTTCTCCAGAGCACCAATCCGCTCATCACCCCAACACCCACCACAAACCCGGCCACGACCACCACAACCCCACCCCCTACCATTCCTGCTACGATGGTGACTACGCTCACCCCTGCCACTGTTGGTACGGAATCTCCTGCAACAACGCCCGGCACGGTTATTCCGACCACGGTCCCCCCCACGACCACCCCGGGCTTTGGTGCCATGCTCACCCTCTCCGCCTTTTTTGTCGCCTGCCTCCTGGTGATGGTCAGGCACCAGAGGTAGGCCCACACCTCCCCCTTTCCTGGGAGAAGGTCAGGGAACTTCCGACCCTCCAGCAGCGCGGACTGACGGCGATACCTTTCCCCTCAATTCCCTCGTTCCGGGAAAATGATCTCTCCAGTGGTTTTACTCAGTCCGACCGTAAGAGTGCCATCTATTGAACTATGAACGATCTTTTTCCCCGTAGAGCATCGGAACGACTTCGGTTCATCAATCCGTCCCTGGCGGGAATCAGCAGGCCAAAACCATTTTTTCCCTTGACTGCAAGGGGATACTCATGAATGTCGGAACCACCATCATCAAATGCCGGCACAGTGTCCGGAGTTACAAACCCGTTCCGGTCGAGGACACGATCATCAGGGATGCCATCGAATGTGCACGCTTCGCCCCGACTGCGATGAATCTCCAGCCCTGGCTGATTGGGGTCATCCGGGAGAGGGACATGCTTGAGAAGGTCGCCGGTCTGACCGATCACGGGAGGTTCATTACCGATGCCCCGGTCTGTTTTGCCGTATTTGGTGAACGGAAGGCCAAGTATTACCTTGAGGACTGCTGTGCAGCCACCGAGAACCTGATCATCGCCCTCCAGTCCTATGGGGTGGGGTCCTGCTGGGTTGCCGGTGACAAGAAGGAGTACGCAGAGCCGGTGCGGAGACTGCTGGGGGTTCCTGATCACTACACCCTTGTCTCGCTCCTGCCCGCCGGTTATCCGGCAGACATCGCGCTCCAGAAGAAGAAGGAACAGGATGAGATCGTCTTCTTTGATCAGTACAAAGAAGACTGACCATGCGGGGGATTCAGACGCTTTCCGTCTCAAGCCACAGGGTGTATGAGACGGTGATCTCCCGTTTCTGGGCTTTGCCAGGGTGCTAGGGAAGAATTATGCCAGACAAGGATGGGTGTCGGGAACTCTCCCCGCGGGAATGTTCTGACCTTCTCTCCAGGGATATGGAGCGTCCCTGCCGCATCCTCGATGTCAGGACCGCTGACGAGTTCCGAGGCGGGCATTTGATCGGGGCCGAGCACCTTGACTTTTATCGCTCTGATTTCAGGCAGTGCATTGAGCAGAAGGATCGGACGATCAGGTACCTGGTCTACTGCAGACGGGGGATACGGGGTCAAAAGACGATGGAGCTGATGCACCAGTGTGGCTTTCCCGATGTGGTGAATATTCGGGGTGGTTATGAGAACTGGGTGTCACAGCGGCTCCCGGTGCAGAACGACTGATATCGACCAGTGAAACCGGTATTGGAGGTGAATTGAATGGTTCCCTTCAGCCTGGAGCAACCACCATCCCGCCCTGAAACCAACCCTTGTTCAGTTGGCGGTCGGGACGTACGCTTTTGGGTGCCGGCTCTGGGCAATACGTCCTTCTCCCTCCGCACGCCGGGAATGGAACGCCGGGAATGGAACGCCGGGAATGGAACGCCGGGCCACCCTTGAACAGAGCAAAAAAGAGAGGGGATAGCGAAAATAAGGCCTTATGCCGTTTCAGCAGGCGGCATGTTCCTGACCGATTTTACATAGAAAAATCCCACGATGACGAAGGTGGCAATGGGAGAGAGCCATGTCGGGATGTGGAACCCGAACGCATCGAGGACCATGATGCTCCCCAGCACGAGGATCGAGTACATGGCCCCGTTCTTGAGGAAGAGATACCGTTTGATTCTGTCGACATTGCTGATGGTTATCTGCCGGACAACAATAGCACCAAGGCCGCTCCCGATGATGATGAGGGGCACGGAGAGCGTGAAGGCGAAGGCACCGAGAACACCATCGATCGAGAAGGTGGCATCGATCACCTCCAGGTAAAAGATCTTGCTCCAGTCCGACATCGTGCCCCCGAGCATCTTCCGTTCCTGTTCCTCGGCATTCTGCCGGAACCCGTGCACGATAAAGAATGCGGTGGAGCCCATGACGGCCGCAAATGCCATGAGCGGATTGATGGCAAGCGCAAACCAGACGATGAGGGCAAGCAGCATCGAGACGACGGCAAAAAACCAGACCCCCTTCGAGGCGATATAGCACTCCCCCCGGAGGCCGTAGTGCTTCTCTTCCAGGAATATCCAGTGGAGGAAGAGAAACACCAGGAAGATGCCACCCCCCATCAGGAGTATGGGGGCCGACTCTTCGATGGCGGCAATCACGGCAGGATCATTTGAAAATGTTGCCGTCAGTGCCCCGATCGGCCCGAGCGAGGGGGTCGTCATCCAGATGATCAGCCAGGGGAGGAGCCCCCTGATGACGAAGACCGCAAAAAAGAGCCCCCACGTCAGAAACCATCGACGCGCCCATGCGGCCATGGTGGAGAGGACCTCAGCATTGATGATGGCATTGTCGATGCTGCTGATGGTCTCAAAGAGGCAGAGCCCTGCGATGGTTAGGATGATCGACAGGATTTCCATTGCTGTACGTCAGAGTGTTAGTGATGATTCCCATAAAAGATTCCCGGATGGAGCAGGAAAGTGGGAGGAATCCGGACCTTTTTTTATTGTGTTATCATGGAAGCGCGGCAAGACCGGGGAACACAGACGGGTACCCGGCAAACTATTATGCCCTCTCTCCTCACCTCAGTGATCATGAAGAGGCCTGTACTGCAGGTTGCCCTGGATCTCCTTGACCTCTCGAGGGCTCTGCCGATAGCCCGGGAGGCAGTCAGGGGTGGTGCTGACTGGATCGAGGCGGGGACCCCGCTCATCAAGAGCGAAGGGATGGAGTCGGTCAGGCGATTGCGGTCTGCATTTCCCGGCCAGGTTATTGTAGCCGACATGAAAGTAGCCGATACCGGGGCGCTTGAGGTGGAGATGGCAGCAAAAGCCGGGGCTTCGGTGGTCTGTATCCTTGGTGATGCCGATGATGCGGTGATCGCAGAAGCGGTCAGGACCGCCTCGGTCTTCGGAGTCCGGCTGATGGCCGACCTGATCAATGTGAGCGACCCGGTGGCACGTTCCCGTGAACTTGAGGCTCTCGGCGTGCATATCCTCAATGCCCACGTGGGGATCGACCAGCAGATGATCGGGAAGAGTTCCCTTGAGCTGCTCGAAACGATCCGCGGAGCGGTAGGGATAGAGATTGCGGTTGCGGGCGGCCTCGATGCACACACAGCACCGCAGGCATCGGCACGGGGTGCCGATATCGTGATTGTCGGGGGTGCGATCACACGTTCTGCGGATGTGCAGGATTCGGCACGAAAGGTCCGGGAAGCGCTGGATGCCCCTGCCAGCGGATATGCCAAAAAGATCTCGGTGATGGAGGAGACCAGGAATCTCCTCTCCGGGGTTTCAGCCCCGAATATCTCGGATGCGATGCACCGGAAAGGGGCGATGGCCGGGATCATCTATCTTGCCGGAAAAAAAAAGATGGTCGGCACCGCAGTCACCGCCCAGTCGTTTGCCGGTGACTGGTCAAAACCGGTGGAGGCTATCGATCATGCACACGAAGGGGATGTCCTCGTGATCAACAACGAGGGGAGTACCGATATCGCGGCATGGGGAGAACTGGCGACCATGAGTGCAGAGACCCAGGGGATCGAAGGCGTGGTCATCGATGGGGCGGTCAGGGACATCGATGATATCAGGAAGATGTCACTGCCGGTTTTTGCACGGGCAGTGGTCCCGAATGCCGGGGAGCCGAAAGGGTTCGGCGAGATCAACTGTGAGGTCAGGTGCGGTGGGCAGACCGTCCGGCCGGGCGACTGGATTGTCGGCGATGAGAGCGGGGTTGTTGTTATCCCAAAAGAGCGTGCGTACGAAGTTGCCAGGCGTGCGAGGGAAGTCCAGAAGACTGAGGAGCGGGTCAGGGAGGAGATCAGGAGGGGAAGTACGCTCTCCCGGGTCTCCGACCTGGTAAAATGGGAGAAGAAATAGGGGTTACTGAAAGACCCTGCTCTCGAGGAGTGTTGCGCCAAGCGAGGTGATGAGCCGTACTGCCTGATCAGCATCATCGACCCGGAGGATCAGGACTCCCCCCTCTTTCCCGGTGTAGGCATACGAGTATTCGATGTTGATCTGTACGTTGGCAAGCATCTTTGCAATCTCGTACAGTCCTCCGGGGGATTCCCGCATCTTTACCGCAATCACATCGGTGAATGCGACATTGAATCCAAGGCCTGTCAGCTTATCATAGGCCAGTTTTGGTTTGTCGACAAGCGCCCTGACAACACCGAACCCGTCCGCCTCTGCGATGGAGAATGCAAGGATGTTGATATTCTCCTCGGTGAGAGCTTTTGCTATTGCTGCGAGCCGGCCGGGTCTGTTCTCCGAAAATATCGAGATCTGTTTGATCACATACCGGTCTGTTTCCATTATAACTGCCTCCTGTCTATCACCCGTTTAGCCTTGCCTTCGAACCGGGGAAGCGATCCCGGTTCGACCAGTTCCACGTTCACGGCAACATTCAGGGTGTTCCTGAGCTTGTGCTCGACATTCTTCCGAATTGCCATCAGGTCGGTGATCTTGTCCGAGAATGACTCCCTGGCTACCTCGACCCGGACCAGCATGTCATCGAGCGCCCCCTTGCGATCCACCACGATCTGGAAATGCTGGCCGACCTCCGGGATGGTCATAAGGGCATACTCGATCTGCGAGGGGAAGACGTTGATCCCCCTGATGATCAGCATGTCATCCACTCGGCCTGAGATACGCATCACCCGCGGATGGGTTCTCCCGCAGGCGCAGACTCCGTCTTCGTACGAGGTGATGTCCCCGATACGGTATCGGATCATCGGGAGCGCCTCCTTCTGGAGCATCGTGACCACCAGTTCGCCTTTCTCACCCGGGCCGAGGGACTCTCCTGTCACCGGGTCAAGGATCTCGACATAAGCGAGGTCTCCCCAGACATGGAAGCCGTTCTGCTCTGCACATTCGCAGAACATCGGCCCGTAGAGCTCGCTCGTCCCATAGATATCGTAGGCTTTTATCCCGAGCCAGTCCTCGATCCGTGCCTTCATGGCATCTGACCAGGGTTCTGCACCGAGGATCCCCATGCGGAGATCGGTATCGTCCCTGATGCTCACCCCCATCTTCTCTGCAACCTCCCCCATGTGAAGGAGGTAGGAGGGGGTGCAGGCGATAGCAGTGGTGTGGAGATCCTGCATCAGTTCGATCTGGCGTTCTGTGTTCCCGACGCTCGTGGGGAGCACGGTTGCACCAACCCGCTCTGCCCCGTAGTGCAGCCCGAGGCCCCCGGTGAAAAGGCCGTACCCGTAGCTGACCTGGAGGACATCACCCCGCCCCAGCCCGCACGAGACAAGGCCCCGGGCAAGGGAGGTGGTCCAGTTATCAAGGTCATTCCTGGTGTATCCCACGACGGTGGGCTTCCCGGTAGTCCCCGAAGAGACATGGTACCGGACCAGATCTTCCTGGCCCGCGACAAAGATCTTGTCCGGGTAGTTGTCACGCAGGTCTCGTTTGTACATGAACGGGAGCTTCCTGATATCAGCCAGTGTCTGGATGTCGTCGGGATGAACGCCTGTCTCCTTCATCCTGTCATGGTAGAAGGGGGAGAAACTATAGAGACGGTATACCAGGGTCTTTAAGAGTTTGTACTGGAGCTTCTGCAACTCCTCCTTCGGCATCTCTTCTACTCTCGGATCCCAGAACATCATGATGCTCCTCTCCTGTCGATCACCCGCTTTGCTTTCCCTTCGAACCGCGGGAGGGTTCCCGGCTCGACCAGCCTGACGGTGGTGCGCAACTCAAGGGCATCGCGGAGCTCTTTTACCACTTTCTTCTGGATCCGGGCAAGGTCCTGGAGTTCCCCGGAGAAGAAGGATCGGTTGATCTCGACATCGATGGTCATTTCATCAAGGTGATTGATTCGGTCGACATAGACCATAAACTGATTCCCCACCTCGGGTATTTTCAGGAGGACATGCTCGATCTGGGAGGGAAATACATTGATACCCCTGATCACCAGCATATCGTCACTCCGTCCGGTGATCCGCCCGATCTTCTGGGATCTCCCGCAGAGGCATCCATCCTCGAGTTTCATGGTGATGTCCCCGGTCCGGTACCGCAGGAGCGGCATCGCCTCCTTTGCCAGGGGGGTGACGACGAGTTCTCCCCGCTCGCCATCCCCCACCACCTCGCCGGTGGCCGGGTCGATGATCTCAACGAGGTAACAATCGTGCCAGATATGCAGCCCGTTCCGCTCCTCGCATTCGAAGGCAACGCCCGGGCCGAAGAGCTCCGAGATGCCGTAGGAGTCATAGGCGGTGACCCCCAGTTTCTTCTCCAGCTCCTTCCGCATGGAGTCGGACCAGGGTTCTGCCCCGAAGAGACCGGTCTTCAGGGTCGGGAGATCGGCCTGCATCTCCTCGGCGATCTCGGCAAGGTGCATCGCGTAGCTCGGGGTGCAATGGATTGCCGTCACCCCGAAGTCCTGGATCATCTCGATCTGGCGCCTGGTATTGCCCGTCGCACTGGGAATCACGGTAAGCCCGATCTTCTCTGCACCGTAGTGAAATCCCAGCCCTCCGGTGAACATCCCGTAATTGACCATGTTCTGGAAGATGTCCCCCTCCTTTAATCCCACCATGGTGAGGTTCCGGGCGATCAGCTCGGCCCAGGTATCAAGGTCCTTCCTGGTGTATCCCACCACGGTCGGTTTCCCGGTCGTGCCGGAGGTGGTGTGAATACGGACCACCTTCGAGAGCGGGACTGCAAAGAATCCGAAGGGATACCCGTCACGGAGATCCTGCTTCCTGGTAAAGGGGACGCGGCGGACATCATCAAGTGTCCTGATACTCCCCGGAATGATCCCGGCCTGCCTGAAGGCATTCCGGTAAAAGGCGACATTCTGGACCTGTGCAATGGTCTTTTTCAGCCGTTTCAACTGGATCGTTTCAAGGTCTTTTTTCTTCAGCGTCTCTGTCTTCTCGTTCCAGAACATCACATCCTCCTTTCATCGGGTATACCGGCAGCCGGTTGGTTTTTTGGCGGACCCGGCCCGGCTGACCTGTCAAACATGCATATATCGGTCGCATTCGGTCAAAAAACTATGTCAGGGGCTGTCATGGTGGGATTATTCCAATGTGCCTGCTTTGGTATCCTCCCGGATCGAGAGGAAAACTGGTGCTGGAAACAGGGAATCCTCCTTCTGAAAAAAAGAGGTTTTTCCCCGGAGTATCGGGGATTGAACCGGAAAACGATGAATTGATGTAGAGGGCTGCCCATATTCATTCCTGCGAGCAAAGGGTCCAGGCCGTTTTTTGGAAAGGAGTTCTTCGTGCGGTATCCATGGCATATTGTGACTGGGTTTGGTGCCCACCTGAAAGCGACAAAAGCGTCGCTCGTCATCACCAGGAACGGGCATCTTGAGCAGGTTCCCCTGGACCAGATCGATCACCTGATGGTGATGGGGGGCCATTTCCTCCATACCTCGGTCGTGAACGGGATGCTCCGATCCGGGAAGTCGATCTCATTCTTCGAGGCTGATGGCGAACCGCTCGGTACGCTCCGGCCGTTCGGGGATCATGCTGATGAGCGGATGCGGAAAGCCCAGGAGGCCGCCCCTTCCCATTCATATGCATTGAAGATTGCGAGGGCAGCGCTGATAAACCGGATACAGGAGATCGAGCATCTCCAGGAGGAGAGCGCCGAGCGTATCCTGTACGAAGGGGAGATGCCCGTTATCCACCAGAGCCTCTCGGAGATGGAATACCTGGTCCGGGTCGATGAGATCAGGCGTGTCCATCGGCTCGTGACCGATATGTATTACGAGATCTATGCCCGGGCGGTACCCCCCGACCTGAAGTTCCGGCGGAGGATGCCACGGCCATATCCGGACGCGGTCAACTGCTGCCTCTCGGTGGGATACGGGATGCTCTTTGGCAATGCCTGTGTCTCTGCCATCGGGGCCGGCCTGGATGCGGATCTTGGCTTCCTCCACAAGGGGAGCAGGGGTCTTGTATACGACCTCATCGAACCGTTCAAAACAGCGATGATCGACCGTCCGCTCCTCGGGCTGGTCCGGCAGGGAATTGATCCCGGGGAGTATGAATGCAGCCCGGAACGCTGCATCCTGTCTGATACCCTCCTTACCCGGATAAGCAGGATGTTTCATACCTCCATCTGCCAGGAGGTCCTGGACGAGCAGGTGCTGGTGCTGCGGGAAGCACTGGTGAATGGGGCCGACTTTTATATTGTGAAGACCTGAAAAGGGGTTATTCGATCCTCTTGACCTGGAAATCAGGGAAGGTGAGGAGGATGTGGTCGCGGATATCGAGATCCCTGATGACTGCCCGCGGGCAGCTGTAGATCATCGAGACAAACTTTTCAAGGACGATGGGGTCACCGGTTGCCAGTGCATAGACCGTTCCATCAGGCAGGTTCATCACCTCTCCCCTGATATTGAGCCTTCCTGCAAGGGTTCGGATGCAGTTTCTCATCCCGACCCGCTGGACTTTCCCGGATATCCGGATCTCGATGGTCTTTACCATGCTCCCCTGTTCAGCCAACGCCCCTCTATGAGGAGCTGTTCCCCACTCCTCTCTGTGGTCTTCCACTCCACTCTCCTGGTGACTCTGTTGCCTGACAGGGGTATTAGTCTTTCCCTCACTCCCGGTTTATCGTATAGCATCATGCGGTTTAACTAACGACAGGGAAGCTCATTCCTCCAGGGAAAAATCGGGTGAAAAGGCGCCGGAATTCAAAAAAGAGATAGGATTGGAATTTTTTTATGAGGGGTCTATCTTCTTCATGATCTCATCAAAGAATGCCTGAGCGATCTTCTGATCAGGAGATTCTACGATCACCCGCACCAGGGGTTCGGTCCCTGAAGGGCGGATCAGGGCCCAGCTCTCTTTTCGGTTGATCCGGATTCCATCAGTCCGGTCGAGGTGGTCCCCGGCAAATGCAGTACAGAGGTTCCTGATCATGGCCGAAGGGTCCGCCCCCCTGATCTTCTCCTTGATGAGGTGGAAGGTGGGAAGGGCCGCCACAAGGTCAGAGACAGTGCTTTGTTCTCTTGCCAGGATCGCGATCATCATTGCCGCGGTCATGCCCCCGTCCCGGCAGTACTGGTGATCGGGATAGATGAGCCCGCCATTCCCTTCGCCCCCGAAGGCTACAGGTTTGTGGGCTGCTTCGAGGGCACGCATTGCCCGGGCAACATAGATGCTTCCTACCGGGGTGTACTGGACATCGCAGCCGTTGCGGCGGGCGATCTCCTCTACCAGGCGCGAGGTGGAGACCGGCATCACGACGGTGCCTTTCCGGTCCCGGCAGACCTGGTTGGCAATAAGGCCGAACTCCTGGTTCTCTTCGATAAATTCTCCGTTCTCATCGAGAAAGACCGCCCGGTCGGCATCCCCGTCATGGGCGATCCCGAGCGCCGCTCCCGTTGAGCGGACCAGGTTCCCGAGCGGACGGAGTCCTTCAGGAGATGGTTCAGGGAGTCGGCCCGGGAAGGTGCCATCCATCTGGCTGTTGAGGGTCACCACTCGGCATCCAAGGCGGGTGAGGATCTCGGGTGTGGTTGCGCAGGCGGCGCCGCACCCGGGGTCTACGGCAACCGTGATCCCGTCCCCGATCCCTGCAGGGAATTTTTTTACGACAGCATCGGTGTATTCCCTGACGAGATGGGAGGCATGTACTTCGCGTCCGGTGGCGTTCCAGGGGGAGAGGGGGACGCGCTCATCAAGGATCTTTGCCTCGAGCCTGATGGTCTCCTCATCTCCCATCTCGGTTCCGTCCGGCTCGATCACCTTCACCCCGTTGTATTCGGGGGGGTTATGCGATGCGGTGATCATGGCGCCGGCGTCGAAATGCTCCTTCACCAGATACTGCAATGCCGGCGTGGGAAGTATCCCGCAGTCGGTCACATCACACCCTGTCGCAAGGAGCCCTGCCTTGACTGCACTGCAGAGGGCAGGCCCGGAGGTCCGGGTATCCCGTCCGACCGCGATGGACCCGATCCGCATCGACCCGAGTGCAAGACCGATGGAGAGGGCAAGGGTGGGGGTCATGTCAGCCCCTGTTATCCCCCTGACGCCGTTTGTACCAAAAAGTCGTTTTCCTGTCATCGGATCACTCCTTATATCCTGGCAGGGGAGAGAGCATGAGGCTGTTGATCCTCGTTGCTGCTTCAATTGCGGTCCGTGCATCAGGGGCGCAGATCCCGACCAGGAGCGTCCGGGCTCCGGGGGTCGTTGTCGACGCGAACCGGATGGAAACCTCATGCAGATCTCTGACCAGGGTCCCTGACTCCCTCTCAAGGCGGGTGATCTGGTCTCCCGGGATGGTCGTAGGGATGGCCGAGACCTGTATTGCCCTGCCGGGATCACAGCCGGCTTCGATCTCCCTGAAAAAACCTTCCCGCGTGACCATGTCCGGGAATTCCCCGAGATGTGAGAGCACTTCCTCCACGGACGGATTGGTGAGAATGACATGCGTTGCCCCGGGAACGTCCCCGATCACGACTTTCGGGTAGGGTTTTTCCTTGAACCCCTCGACGACGGCGTACTGCACGCCTGCATCGCAGAGGAGTTCAAGGATTCGTTCGAGGTCAGTCTCCTTCAGGATCAGGACGGATTTCTGCGCATCGATACCCGCCGATGCCACTGCTCCCGCTTCGTGGAAGAGGGTGGTGTCTTTCCCCTCGGGAAGGGAGAGTCCGTGGTGGCCGATATGTTTTACCACGCCGGTCGGCCCCAAGTTTTCAAGTTCCGGCAGCAGTTCCCTGATAAACGTGGTCTTCCCGGTATTGGAAAAGCCGGCAATGTGAATTACTTTCATCAGGATTCGCCCTCCTTTTTTTCCTCATCTTCTGCCCGGGTGCGGATCAGGGCAGCAGCGGACTCTCCCACACTTCTCATAATATCGGAGATCCGGTCCTCGATGTCGATCTCTTCATCGATATCCAGCGATGAGCGCTCCACTTCAAGGAGGAACCGTGCCACTTCGCTTGCCTCAAAGAGGAGGTCATCGAGCTCTTCTGAGGTGAAGAATCCGCACATGGCGCCGTAAAAGAAGGTGGCCCCGGACTTGGTCACTTTCTTCTTGAAGGAGTTCCGGGCCTGGTTGACCGCCTGGGGCGAATAGGTCTCCTGCATGAACGGGACGAGTTCCGGCAGGTGCAGTCCGATGAAGGTCATCTCTGCCCCGTTCCGTGTCCGGAAATCGGTGCAGAGGCGGGCGATCGCCCACTCGCGAGCAGTGATGTAGGTCCGCTTCCGCAGGAACTGGTTTACTTTCCGGTAGGTGGCGCCATCCACCTTCCTGAATTTCCTGTACTTGTTGACATCGTCCTGACCGAACTGCTGCACCATCTGATCAGTACGTTAGGCGCACAGGATTTATTATAGGATGCGGGATTGGCGTGCTCGGGCACCCCTTTAGGATATAGCATCATATGGTTTATTTTGTGGAACGCGCAACTGGCCTGGTGAGTGATTCAAACGAAGATTTTGAATTATTTTCAGAATATGGGGCTGAATAGATTCTTTTTTACCATCCTGCAGGATCCTGGTGATTCATCCTCCAACAGGTTCCGATGGATAAGCAGCAGCCTGATTGCGCTGCTCTCTTTCCCGGTTTGAACGGATCCCGGAGCAGCCGGGGCAGTATTGCCCTCCAGAACGGGCGGATCGGTACATCCGTGTGTACCATGATCCCAAATCCCTGTGATCGTTTCCCGTTTGTCTTCGGCCTCATCAGGTGAATGGGCCTGCCGCAAAAAACACTGAAGATGGAACGAGAGGGGTGCCCGCATGTATGAGAGAACACGGAATCATGCTTCCGCATGCGGATTTTTTCTCCTGGTATGATTCCTGACCCTGCAGGCGGACGAAGGGGATACCATGAAAGAGCACCCTATCGATCGCAAAGGGTGGGCCAGAGGGATCTCCTTTGAAGTGCCTCCCGGGATAGCAGGATCTCTTTTCATCCGTGACTCCGACTTCAGGCCGGTTCCATGGTAATCATCAGAGGGAGTGATTCACTCAGTAGTGGTGTTCAGGCTTGTGGAGAAGAATGCTCGGGGATCGATTTCGTGGAGGGAATACCACATCATTCGTCATCGAATCGGACAATCCCCTGTTTATCAGAGCAGGTCGCAAATCGTCATGCTTCGGCTTTTCATTCCATCACCGGTCGGTATCAATCCGGGAAAAGGAAGCGTGTGTTGAACCACGGCTTAGCGTGAAGCTTTCATGCCAGGGTTCAACCCTGTCCTCTTCGATCCTCACCGGTCGAAAAGACGGATGACGTGGAGGTATTGATACAGAAGATCGGGTCAGATAAGCCTGCAGCACCAGGGGATACCATGTGGCGTTCTGAACTTTTTCGGGAGTTGATCACGGGAACCTGGTCCCACGTGCTGAGGGAGAGGTGATCTTCTCTACATTGGAAGGGGGCTTTGGGGTATGCCCTTGCCACTGCCACTGGTTCTTGCGGGTCCAGAGGGCATCCCCCTTGTTCTGAAAACGAGTGGAACCTGGTCAGCCCAGCGCTCCCTTGAATAGAACCTGCCCTGCGATACTGTCAGAATGATGAGCAGGAACAGGAAGAGTATACTGGGAACGTAATCCTGCTCACGTCCTGGGGTCTCCTGGGATACATTCTCCTCCTTTCCTAGACAGGCGTTCTTTTCATTTTGACCCTCCAGCCTATTGCGGGGGGTCTCGATCTGCCAACAGAACGAATCTATGGGGCTTTCTGAGATTCTTCGACGATGAACATGGGTCCGATTCCGCGAATGGCTACTCCCTCTTCATGGAGGGGGGATAACGGATATCGTTTCAGGTCCCACCCCATAATGGCGGTTCCCTGAGCATGCAGGGGAGGATCGTGCCCTGATAATTCGTGCTGGGGAGAACTGTCTCCTGCCTGATGAGCCTGAAATCAGGGATCCTGGAATGCCTGCTGATTTTTCCTGGAATCGGGGATTCATTGCGGCAAATGTGTATTCTGCGCAAAACTTTAATTATCAGTCGTTATAAAGAATAGAGCATGGATGGGGGTTATTTTTCCGAATGGCTGGTGAGTTACCGTCACTACCTCCGGATGCGCAATTATTCCCCCCGGACCATCCAGAGCTACGAGCAGGTGGTCCGCCATTTCGCCTCCTATGTCTGGCTGCGGAGGAACAATCCCGAGAAGATCGAGCTCTTCTGGGAGGACTTCTCAAAGGCCCGGCTGGACACGACCGTTGAGGTGAAGCCGGTCCTCATCACGGACTATTTCACGTTCATCAATACCCGGAAACCGTACAAGGCGAAGACCACCCACCGGATCATCTCGACGCTCAGCTCGTTCTACCGGTTCCTCTACTCCCAGGGGGTGATCACGGCAAACCCGATGGTCGCGATCGAGCGGCCGAAGATCAAGGACCAGGAGCTCCGGTACCTGAAGCACAGCCAGGTGCTCCGGCTGATCGCCTCCATCGAGGATGACCGGGACCGGCTGATCGTCAGGACGATCTATGCCACCGGGGTCCGGGTCTCGGAGCTCTGCGGGATCAACATCGAGGATATCGATTTCGAGGACGAGATGATCAAGGTCCGGGGGAAGGGGGGCAAGATCCGGATCGTCTTCATCGACCACGAGACCCTGGAGGAGATCTCCCGGTTCATCGGCAACCGGATCGAGGGGCCGCTCTTTTTGGGGCAGATGGGGCACCATATCTCCCCCCGTTCGGTCCAGCACATCTTTAAAAAGTATGCCCCGCAGGGGATCACCCCCCACAAGATCCGGCACAGCTACGCAAGCGAGCTCTACCGCCGGTCAAAGAACCTCCGGGTGGTCCAGGAGAACCTCGGGCATACCTCGATCAAGACGACCGAGATCTACCTCCACACTGACCTCGATGAGCGGCGGAAGGTCTACCAGGAGTTCTTCCCGCTCTCAGAGCATCCTGCCCCGAAACCGGCGAAAAAAGAGGAGGAGCCGGGGGAAGGACCTGCGTAAGGAGGCTCCTCGTTCACCATCCTGGTGAGAATGCTCTTGGGAATGCAATCCCGATCTTATCGTACCCCTTCTCTCTTAGCATGCTCATAAGAATGGACCATCAGAGAGCTATCCCCCACCTGGCAGTACATCTGGTAGTACAGTACCTCTCCAAGAACCAGTCGTACCCCCCTGGTTCTCCCTGAATTCGTGGGGAGACCTGATCAGTCTTTATCTCTCACCATCCTGCCGGAATTTGAAAAATATTCCCGGTAATCGCTCGCTTACATTCTCTTTCCCGTCGGGCTCTTCTGACAAATAAACCGCATAATGCTATACACAAAGATGAATCTTTTTTTCCTCAGTGCAGCAGTTTGCATATTCCGATCGCATTCCTATGCGTTCTTATCCACTTGCTCAGATAACCAGGTCTGAATGGGATGGCCCGTTTCAAAATCACCTTATTAACGTTATTATTTCAAAATAACCGTGAATTGCTCTTTGAATCTGGCGGCCATCACTGCTCCGGGGCAGGAATTCGTCAGGCGGATACTGCAGGGGGACCGCTCTTGGGAACCCCCCGCTGTCCGGCAGTGAGGTATTTATTGTTGGATACTGACCTCGTCATCATGCGGAGACTGCTGATCGTTCCCTTGCTCCTGTGTCTTGCTGGAGCGATGATCCTCTTCTCTGGTTGCACTTCGGAAGATTCGGCCCCTTCTGCCTCACTCCCCCCTTCACCATCAACCGCCCCTGGCACCTCCACCACCCACCCCGCGCCCGATTTTATTGTGGGGGAAAAAAAGGAGACGGTACCTACTCTTGCGACCTCACGGCTGGTCATCAGCCTGTACAGTATTTCGGGATGGAACTCCAGCAGTCCTCTCCTGCACCCTGGTGCTGGCAACGAGTACGTGGTGGTGGACTTCTCGCTCAGGAATGTGGGGTATCCTGAGGGGTATCTCTACCGCCCTGAGTCTGTCACGCTCATGGATTCCTCCCGGACGCAGTATCGCTATCACGATGCATCGTTCAGCCTCGTGAATGGGTTCCGGGAGGCCACCATCCCGATCAATGAGACCCGTCGCGGGAGACTCGTCTTCGAAGTACCCATCGCCCCTGCGGGGACCGAGTACATGCTCTCGATCGCACAGTGATCCCGGAATGTACACTTCTTTTTCTGCACATGGCCCTCGCATGTACTCCATGAGGTGAGTGTGGACTCAGGCCGAATCCTGTAATTTTTTTCCTTCATCGCTGTTTTATGTGGGACCCCTGAATCGGGATCACCATAAGAAGGGGCAATGAACCATAGCCGGGCGCAATTTCGGTGACTGCAGCACGCATTGCATGAGGGAGAGCAAGGGTGTCCATCATGATATCCGGCCCATGAAAGATGGTTCCCCTAGTCCTTGTCCTCTTCCCTGTTGCTGCTGCCGCAAACTATTATGGGATCTCCTGTTGTTTCACTCATCATTGAGGAGATCCCATGGAGCAGGTGATCAATGGCCTGAAGTACAATACGGCAACAGCAACCCTGGTAGCCTCATCAAAGGACGGGGCAAAGCACCTCTACCGGACCAGGAACGGCCGGTTCTTCCTCCATTATGAGCACCCTGGCCAGAGTTCGGTAGCCCCCTATCTCTCTGCTATCCCGGTCTCCTGGGCAAAAAAGGAGTACGGGTCGATGCCTCGCCAGTTCATCCCCTGGGAGAAAGAATCGCGGGAATACCTGCCATCAGCAGCGAACCGACCATGAACCATGGTGCCCGTATCGGATGCTTTCCTGATCATCCTCGTTCGTTACAATAGCACATCCCTTCAACAGTTCCCTGTGAACGCTCCGGTTGTGCACACTCAAACCCGGTACCCATGGTCTCTGAGCACGTGGAGCACCCGATCCCCGTGTTCGGGACCCCGTAACTCCATTTCCAAAGTCACCCGGTTCAGGGAGAGAGGAAGATCGGGAGATCCCCGCTCCTGCTCGATCCGGGAGATGATGGCCCCCTCGTTGGCGATAAGGGAGAGGAGTGCGGGGAGGGCTTTCACCTCTTCCTCGATATCGATCGTGCACCGGAGCAGCTTGCCGGCATCAAAGAGCCCTTTCCGGATGACCCGCTCGAGGAGAAACGAGTCAAGGTTTCCCCCCGATATGACGGCAACCACCTGTTCTCCGGGATGGAGGGTGATACCCCCGGAGAGAAGTGCTGCAAGGGGGGCTGCCCCCGCTCCTTCAGCGAGGACCTTCTTTCGTTCGAGCAGTACCGTGATGGCAGCGATGACCTGATTGTCATCGACCACCACGACTTCATCGACAAGGTCGCGGATTGCCGGCCAGGTTACCTCCCCGGTCCGCGTCACCCGTATCCCATCAGCGATCGTTGGATGGGACACCACGGTCACCGGTCCCCCGGCTTTTCGTGCGGCGACTGCCGAGGGGCATGCCGAGACCTGCACCCCTGTCACCCTCACGTCAGGGAGTTCAGACTTCACTGCGGTGGCTATGCCTGCAATCAGCCCTCCTCCTCCGACAGGGACTACAACCGTCTCCACATCCGGGAGATCCTCGAGGATCTCCAGACCGATCGTCCCCTGCCCTGCGATAACAGCCTCATCATCGAAGGGGTGGATGAACGTCATCGCACTGGTTTCTGCGAGATCCTGTGCACAGGCAAGGCTCTCTTCGAGTGTGTTGCCCTTGAGAAGTATCCTGGCACCATATCCTGCCGCCGCTTCCTGCTTTCCTGGTGAGACCCATACCGGCATAACAATGGTTGCCGGGATTCCGGCTATGCCAGCAGCTACGGCAACTCCCTGGGCATGGTTTCCTGCAGAAGCCGCTATGACACCCCCGGGACCGATCGAATCCCTCAGGGACAAGATCCGGTTTGCAGCACCCCTGACCTTGAAGGATCCTGCCTTCTGCATCGTCTCGAGTTTGAGATACACGCCGGCACCTGTCCTCTCTGAAAATGTGGGGGAGTAGACCAGAGGAGTCCGGATGATCTTCCCTGAAAGCAGGGCATCTGCCTCCCTGATCGATGCGATGGAGACCATGGGTAGGGATCGGGAGTCTGGCATCATATGAATTGTGGAAGGGTCACGGGAAAAAAGGGGGCCCAGGTTGAATCACCGTGTGGGGGGGAGCACATGGGGAACCCCATGGGTCATCGGACTAACCCCCGTGGTGTCACCCAGGGGCCCGGGGATTCTCCCACCAGGTATGCATGTCCTTTTCACGTCGTCAGTTTGCCCCTATCAGAAACTCATTAAATGAGGGATTCGATGGTAATGTATGATACTCACCCGCTACCAGAAGATCATGCTTGCGGCATTCATCTTCCTGATGGCGGCAGACTTTGCCATCTCATCATACGGGGTCCTCTTCCTCCCCGGCTTCACCGAGGCAAACGCCCTTTTTGCCCGGTTCATGACGTATCCCCTGACCTTTATCACCGTTGTCGGGGTGACGAAAATCATCGTGATCGCCGGGCTCATCGCCGCCACGGTCTGGTTCAACAGGAGGGAGCGGGAGGATAATTTCTGGCATGGCGGCAACCTTCTCTGCTCCACGGCCGCGGTCGGGATGGGCGTGATGATGCTCGTGCTCATCATCGCCAATCTCATCTTCATCTGATCGGACGAGTACCGTTCTGGCTGGTTCCAGGATGGGCCGGATGCCATGGTGAAGAGTATTCTTCTCTCAATCCTGGAAGGTGGGATCAGGAGAACGGTACGATTGATTCCTCATTCCTTGGTCGGGAAGGAGTTTGTGCCGGGAAGTGTTGTATTACAATAAAATACAATATAATTAATACCTGACAACGGATGACAAGGGTCATTACGATCCGTATCCCGGATGATCGGGATGCGGCGCTGGAACAGCATGCACAAGAGGTTGACCGGAATAAGAGCTACATTATCCGGAAGGCAGCCGAGCTCTCCCTCCAGGAATACGCGGATTACCTGATCGCTCTGGAGCGACTCAGGGACAAAGATGATCTGATCATTTCAGCCGATGAAATGAGGAAGCGTCTTGGCATCTCCCATTGAATATAAATCATCGGTCCTTCGTGATCTCAGCCATCTTGATCCCCCCATTGCAGAGCGAAGTGTCAGGGAGATTGAGGAGACCATCGGTTCTCTCCCGATTGCGGGGAGCCCCTCTCTGGAGAGTTCAAAGGAAGGTTCCGCTATCGTAGCGGTGAGTATCGGGTGATAAATGCACGATACCCTGATTCTGTTCTTATTTTACGCATTGGTCCTAGGAGAGCAGTCTACCGGTAAATAGTGCCGGTCTTTTAAAATTCCTCGCGATGACCGGTGACATCCGAAGGTTACCGGAACCGTCAAGGCCCTTGTTCGTGCCGACCTGTCTGCCGGGCTCCCCTGAGGGGGGAGCGGCAGTGCTGAATAGAACGACGCCCATAGGTTTGTTCCGCTGAAAACCCCCCTGTTGAAAAAACCGATATATGGGGGGAGATGCCATATTCTCCACTATCATGGAGGAGGATACATCATACATACCCTGATCCTTGCCGGCGGAAGCGGCACACGGCTGTTTCCCCTCAGCCGGGGGCACTTTCCCAAGCAGTTCCTCCCGATCTTTGACGGCCACTCCCTTTACCAGCTCACCCTCCGGCGAGCCCTGATCTTCTCCTCCCCGGAGGAGATCGTTGTTGTCACCAATCCCGACCAGGAGTTCATCGCACGGGACCAGGCTGGGATGATCGGATGCGGTTGCCGGATTCTCTCTGAACCGGAAGGAAAGAATACCCTTCCTGCGGTCTATTACGGGCTCCGCGAGATTGAGCAGTCGTCCGGACCAGCGAAGGTCGCGGTCCTCCCCTCCGATCACATGGTGCATGCAGGGCCGGTGTATGCTGACGCCCTGCGGAAAGCCGAGGAGCTTGCCGACAGGTGGCTGGTCCTCTTCGGGGTGAAGGGGACCGAGCCCCATACCGGGTATGGATATATCAGGCCGGGGCCAGCAATCGGGGGGGCGTATTCCGTCTCCTCCTTTACTGAGAAGCCCGACCGGGTCACCGCCGAACGATACCTGCAGGACGGCTACCTGTGGAACAGCGGCATGTTCCTCTTCTCAACCCGGCTCTTCTTCGAGGAATGTGGTGTTCACGCCCCCGATATCGCCCGGGCTTTCACGAGACCCCTGGAGGAAGCATACCGTGAGGTCCCCTCCGTCTCAATTGACTACGGACTGATGGAGAAGACCTCCCGTGCCGCCGTGGTGCCCCTTGAGACCGGGTGGAACGATCTCGGTTCGTTCGATGCCTTTTACTCGGTCCTTCAGAAGAACGGCGAGGAGAATGCGGTCCGGGGCGAGTATATCGGCCTTGATTCCACCGGAAACCTCGTGATCGGGGATCACCTCGTGATTACGATCGGCGTCCATGACACCGCGATCATCGATTCCGGGGATGTCACCCTCATCGCCCCACGGCAGCGGGCACACGAGGCGAAAGAGGCGGTTGCCCTCCTGCGGCAGAAAGGGGATCCCAGGGCTGACAGCCACCTGACCGAGTACCGCCCATGGGGCTCCTATACCCGGCTTGAGGACGGACCCTCGTATCGGATCAAACGGATCACGGTACCTCAAGGGCGGAGACTCTCCCTCCAGATGCACCATCACCGGAGTGAGCACTGGGTCGTGGTCCACGGGACCGCAAAGGTCCATATCGACGGACAGGAGCGCCTCCTCCGGAAAGGAGAGAGCACGTTCGTTCCCATCGGTGCGGTGCACCGGCTGGAAAATCCCGGGCTTGTCCCTCTCGAGATCATAGAGGTGCAGATCGGGGAATATATCGGCGAGGATGATATTGTCCGGCTCCAGGACGATTACCAGCGGCATGAATCCTGAACCGGATGACCCCCTCTCTCATGAATTCCCTATCATGTTCGACCGGGAGACGATTCTTGCGATAAATGATGGAATGAGCGGAGCATCGTGGTAACAGCAGGAACCTGATCCATTGGTGAACATAAGAACTACCTTTTTTCTTCAGCAGGTCACCGTCCCCGAAAAAATAGTATCTGTGGCATACTCCGGCCGGATGCATGCTCTTCATGAAAAAGGGGAGAGGACACCTGCTGATGAGGATCCACTGATCTCCTCTCCAGGGATTATCCCTTGTCAAACAGAGAGGAACCCTGTCCTTTGCTAGTGCTCGACAGGGGAGTACTGAAACGGGCTTACGATTTCACTGAAGAAGGGCAAGAGGGCATCCTTTGGTGAAACCAGAGGATGTTCGATGCCGTTTTCAACCAATGGCCATTGAATTCCAAGCGTGGGATCGTTCCACCGTATTCCGGCATCATATTCAGGGTGATAGAAATCGGTTGTTTTGTAATGGACTTCGGTCCGGTCTTCCAGGGCGAGGAACCCGTGGGCAAATCCCGGGGGGATGTACGCCATCTTGTAGGTATCCCCGGAAAGGACAACCTCATAGTTCATTCCATACGTTGGTGAACCGTTCCGGATGTCAACGATGACATCATGTATCGACCCACGCAATACCCGGACCAGTTTGCCCTGGGGATACCTGCTCTGATAATGGAGGCCGCGTATGACCCCTTTCCTTGAGCATGAGTGGTTATCCTGGACGAACGCTTCTGGAATGCCGAGATGGGTGAACTCTTCTGCATTGTATGACTCGAGGAAGAATCCCCTGTCATCTGAAAAAATGTGGGGCTGTAGGATCACGACCCCCTCAAGCGGTGTCCCGATGCTCTCAAATTTCTTCATGAGATCGCCCCTCTTCAGGAGTCGCTCCCGGATGCGATCTGTTCCAGGTATGCTCCGTACTCGGTATTTTTCAGCGACTGTGACAATCCAAGCAGCTGGTGAGCGTCGATATACCCCATCGTGAAGGCAATCTCTTCGATGCAGGCCACGTAGAGTCCCTGCCGTTTCTGGATCGCTTCGATGAAATTTGCGGCATCCAGCAGGGAATCATGCGTTCCTGCATCAAGCCAGGCCATCCCTCGCCCGAAGAGGAGGACCTCGAGCGTTCCCCGATTCAGATACTCCCTATTGATGTCGGTGATCTCAAGTTCACCGCGACCGGAGGGGCTCAGCTGTTTTGCGATGCTGATCACGTCATTATCATAGAAATAGAGGCCGGGCACTGCATAGTTGGAGACTGGGTGTTGCGGTTTCTCAACAATGGAGATCGGGTTGCATTCTGCGTCCAGTTCCACAACGCCGTACGCCTTCGGATCTTTCACGTAGTATCCGAAAATAATTGCACCTTTTTTGAGGTCTCCTGCCCGTTTCAGATAATCGGAGAAATGCTGGCCATAGAAGATATTATCCCCCAGCACCAGGGCTACCGAATCATTGCCGATGAACTGTTCTCCGACAATGAAGGCTTCTGCCAGTCCCCCCGGCCTCTCCTGGATTGCATAGGAAAAGGTCAGGCCAAGCTGTGTTCCATCCCCGAGGAGTTCTTTGTAATGGGGGATATCCCTCGGGGTTGAGATGATCAGTATCTCCCGGATGCCTGCAAGCATGAGCACGGACAGGGGGTAATAGATGAGCGGTTTGTCATAGACGGGCAGAAGGTGTTTGGAGATTGATTTGGTTACCGGATAGAGTCGTGTACCAAAGCCCCCGGCAAGAATGATCCCTTTCATGATGCGTTCCTATATAGATATGCGGCAGTGTTCACTTATACTCTGCCTGTGGTGATACACAGGGGACGATTCCCCTTCGCTCCGCCGTACTCTCCCGCCGCACTGGTACGATCGAAGAGCAACTTCCTTCCAAGGATCGATCATAACACCAGAATATGAACCGAGCATCGTCCTCTGCCCCATGAGGACGTTGACCTTCTGAACCATCTCGTGAACGGGACAATCGTTCGGTTCTCATGACCGGGAAGCACCGAATGCCGTTACGTGTATAAGGATTTCAAGACCAACAGAACATGGAAACCCGGGAATGATCAGGGAGGTAAGAAATACCCATGCCGCTGGAAAAGGATGATATCAAACTCATTGAGGACAAGCTTGCATTGATCGAATCAAACATCAGGGCTATCCGGGAATACCTGGATGAGCGGACTATGGAGATTCAGGAATTATCCGATGATATCATGAAGATCGTCCGGAAGGGATAGATCATCCGCATCACACCCCGCTTCAGGGCGGATAAAAGCACTGCCCTTCCCCTCGCAAAGGGGGCTCCCCTTTGGAAAAAGATATTGCGGGATGGCCTTATATGAAGGGTATCCTTATCCATTTTTATGGTGTATCTATAGTGACCTCTTCTGTTCCAGGAAGGCGTCAGGCACCCCCGTAGTGTAGCGGTCAATCATGCAGGACTTTGGATCCGGCGACACCAGTTCGAATCTGGTCGGGGGTATCACTCGGTCCGGTATGATGAGCGAACACTTCATGGTTTTTTAATACTCGTTGCCGATGCTATTGGGTTGAAAAGGTAAGGACTGAATGTACCCCCTCCCCTTTGCGGTCCCCACGGCAATCAGGATACCGACAACCCCTTCTTTGGACCTAGATCCTCCCGCGTCCGCTTTCCGCAATCAGGATACCTGAATTCTGGTGTCAGAAAAAAGTGAGAACCGTTTTGTTCTGGATTCCACACGAAAATAAGGGTATATTGGTATGAGGTAGCCACCGTTGATGTATCGTTATCGGATGATTACCACGTAGTCGGTGCCTTCAAATCGTGTTCCATCTGCGAGTTTTCCAGTGACGGTGAGAGGTATCGTTGATCCCTTCGCAGCACGCTTGATCTCACTGATCCTTGCGATAGTTCTGCTGTCAAATTTCATCACCATGTCACAACAACCGTCCTTGCCTGCCACCCCTGAAAGTGAACAGACATCTTCAAGCAGACAGGTCATTGGAGCAATCCCCTCTATCCTGATTGATCCTGGGATGATAGTCGAGGTGTCAAGACCTTCCTCGCCGACTATGGCAACAATGAGCGGGTCCCTCGAAACACGGCTGAAGGTATTCGGCTCTTCGCCGGGCTTGATGTCCTCATCGACAATCATCACCTGCTCCTTGTACGTGATATCATCGATGCAGAAAAAGTTCCAGGCACTGCCTACCACAACGACCTTGTCCACCGGCCCTCCAAACTGGGCATCAAGGAACGTGGGGGTCTCTGAGGGGGTAAGTGTTGCAGAAGTGCCGACTAAAGTCCCCTCGTGGTAGCCTTGGAAGTATATCTTGGTCAGATTGTATCCCGATATCCAGGCACCTGAAAATTCAACATCCTGTGGCAGGGGTGAGAAATCGATCCATCCCCCGTAGTTGAGTGAAGAGATACGGGTATCGGGTGAGTGTGGGGTATAGGGGTCCTCCTCTGCGTCCCAATAGAACCACTCCGGGTCCCAGCTCAGTCCTTCATACCCGACAGGGAGGGGCGTATCGGCATCTCCCCCTTCGAGGTCATCAAATGTCAGTACAATTTCTTTACTGGTATAACTCACTCCGCTTACGGCTCCAATGCCAATAACTGACACCAGAATAAGAGTTACCACTAATCCAAACGCCACCTGCTTCATTATTTCCACCTTCGGGTTGGCAACGCAAGATAGAATGCGTCAGCTCTGGTCTGTATTAAGGACTTAATTTATTTTTTGCGAAGAAGAGTAATCAGACAGATGAATATAAATATTTGAGAAGGGAGATTATAAGTGGCTGCAGTCTGATCCTTAAGTTTCCACCTTCGGGAGGGCAGCGGCCATTGTTCTTCTGCTGGTTCGTCTGGGGTTAATGCTGTTTGTTCTTCCTCACGATCCTTTCTACGTAGCCACACCTGCAGTGACGGCTCCCTCATGGAATGATCTCTCGCTGGACTGGACCGATTATGTTATGATCCTTCCCGTTCATTGTTGAAAGGAAGGGATCCGGACCGGATGAAAAAACAACCTGCAATCATCGTGCCCAAGGAGAAGAGGGAGGAGATGCTCGCTGCAATACAGCAGTATTATTCTGAGGCACAGGGGGAAGAGATCGGTGACCTGAAAGCGATCCTGCTGCTGGACTTTGTCACCGAACACCTGGCCCCCGAGTTTTACAACCAGGGGGTTTCCGATGCCTGCCGGTTCATGAACGAGATGGTGGAGGATGTGTTATCCCTCCAGAAATAATCGTCGTTCCCTGGCATTCCCCCTCATCCCGTTTCGATAACAGGGTTCAAGAAGTCTTTTAAGGGAAGCTGTTCCTGCATCGCTTTTCAGGATAGCGGTACCTATTCCGCTGTGGGTACGATCGATGAACCGGAATGATTTTGGGGGGATTTTTCGCCTCCGCACCCCCGCATGCGATACACGCCTCCACCGCCAAGTGCGTCCCGGCAGCGGTCCATTGAAAAATGGGTAATCCGGAAAAAAACCCCGATGGTATTCTCCCCCGCGATCCAGCGAGGAGGCACCTTTCAGCAGGGCTGTTACCAAGACCGTTCGAGCAGGTATTCCAGCACAAGGTACAGAACAACAATCACGACGATCACAAACAGGATAAACCCGCCCAGCGAGACGGGGATGAAGACGAGGAACCGCATCCGGGAGAGGATGAACCAGAGCACGACTGCTGCGACGAAGAGAAATAGCAGCAATGACAGGTTCTCCTTCAAGTTCCCCCGCATACGTTCATTTCTGGCGTGAATCGAGATATACCTTTTCCAGTCGTGAAACCGGCCAGGTCGGAGACTCCTGGAGCAGCTCGTATAGCGAATTGGTGAGTATCTTCCAGTGCCCTGCTGCATGCAGGAGGGATTTGACCGCTTTTTCAGCTGCCTGCTGGGCCTGGATGCAAGCCCAGTCATACTTTGCACCTCGAGTTGAGACCGGTGCTGAAGCCAGGTTACCTTCATTCTGGCGAAGCCAGCGTCCAGCCTCTCCCCTCTTTCCACAGGCCATGTGCAAAGGGTCAGGCTCGTTTAAGGGTATCAAGGTATCGTGGATGAGCACTGGGAGAAGAGAGTGACAGGAGGCTCTCCCTGTTGATGCTCCAGTATCCCGTGTTTTTGTAGGATCAATCTGGCAGATTACCTAATCATATAGGTCCCTTACCTTCGTGTAAGCATACAAGGAAACCATATCAATTCAGTCATCTTTGCGCCAGATTCATATATTCGCCCGTCAATCCCTTACGAGATGCCGGAACGGAGCACTGACTGGATGGAGCAGGCAACACGAGACCTCCAGATGGCAGAATACGCTGCAACCTCCGGTTTTCCGGAATGGGCATGTTTCATCGCACAACAGGCTGCGGAGAAGGCAATCAAGGCAGTGTACCAGAAAAAGGGAGGTGTTGCATGGGGCCATTCGGTTGCAGATCTCCTGCAAGGGCTTCCTGCCGATTGCCGGGTTCCCACAGCGCTCCTGAAACAGGCCCGGAACCTTGACCGATGGTATATCCAGGCACGGTACCCGGATGGATTCCCCCAGGGAAAACCCGGGGACTATGTCGATAGGGAGGATGCAGGTGATGCGATCAGCAGTGCGGGAAGAATCCTTCAATTCTGTGAAGGTCTTCTGGCTGGACACTGACCTTGTTCTTACGAGGCTGCGGGAGAGAGCAGAAGAACTCCTTCGGGATACACGGATACAGAAGGTTGTGCTCTTCGGGTCTCTTGCCGAGGGACGTGCGGTTCCAGGGAGCGATGCTGATCTCCTCATCGTCCTTGAGGATGATGACCGTACGATGAAGGAACGCATCGATGCATATCTTGAATTCTTCTCAGGGATCGGGATCGGAATCGATGTGTTCCCTTATACCCAGGGGGAGCTCGCTACTCCTTTGGCACAACAAGCCCTGTCAAAAGGAATCGTGCTTGCTTCCCGGGCATGAAACCCTCTTCTATTAAGCGGGGAGGGCTCCCCTTCCCTCTCCCTGTCCCCAGCCTTCCACCCCCTGTGAGCGGGAGGGATGAGCATTCTGGCCTGTTTCGGATCTGCCATCCCGGGCTATCATATGGCAACTGGTCCCCGGAGGAATTCCTGCCATCCGATTATTGCCCCACGTGCTCTTGAAGTGTGCAGGATACCGGGCGAGTGAGTTTTCGGTCTGCATCTCCCCCTCAGATCTCCGGCCTCATCCCGGATCATGAACACGATCCAGAAATCTCTTCTCGCTCCATTTCAGGGGACCGAGGCATATTCTCGTCAGAATTCTCTGCGTCAGGAGATCAGAAATCGACAGGGAATCCGACAGTCCCTGTAAGGGATCACCCGCGGCGGGATTGAATACCTGTGTGAAAGAAAACCTGACATCAGGTAACAAAAAAAAGAGAGTTACTTTCTCCGTGCCACGAATGCCAATGCTGCCAGGATCCCGACTACGACCAGGACTGCGGGGATCCCGCCTTCAGTCGGGGTGGTGAGGGCAGAGAGAGTGGCAGAGACCTGGGTGGTCTGCCCGGGCTTCACCTCTTCGGAGATCTGCCAGTCGGCATAGCCTGCCTCCCGGATCAGGATGGTATGGCTGCCGGCCGGGATCGCGGGGATGGTGACAGGGGTGATCCCCTCGTAAGCGTTATCAATGTAGACCTGGGCACCGGGCGGGGAGGAGGAGACCGCAACAGTACCAGTCCCGGTGGCCTGGGTGGGGGTCGGGGTCACGGTGCCAGTATGAAGGGTCTGGGTCACGGTCGTGGTCGATCCGCTGACAACGTTCACGGTCCCGACCCACTCCTTGAAGCCGGCAAGCGCGAGCTTCACCTCGTGGTTCCCTGCCGAAAGACCGGTCGCGAGGGCGGGGGTGATCCCGTAGTAGGTCCCGTCAACATAGGCGTTGGCCCCCTGCGGGGTGGTGACCATGTAGATGCTCCCGGTATCCTGGGCGATCTGGCTCAGGGTGACGGAGACCTGGGTGGTGCTCCCCGCGGACACCGTGACCGTCCGCGACACACTGCTGTATCCCGATTTGCTCACGTAGACCGTGTGGGATCCCGAGTACAGGTTGCTGAACGTGGCTGGGGTGATCTGTGACGCCCCTCCGTCAACGACCGCGGTCGCACCGCTCGGGTTCGAGTACACCACGATGCTCCCGTAGTTCTGGACCGGGGTCAGGTAGGCGGTCACGGGGATGGTCTGCCCCTCGGCAGGATTGCCGGCAAGGCTCGTCGTCCAGGTGTCGTATCCCGAGAGGGAGATGCTGACCTTGTGCCCGGGGGTCCCCGTGCTGGAGACCTCGACCGTCACCGGGGAATTCCCTTTGTACTGGTTGTCGAAGTACACATTCCCGCCCGACGGGACCGAGTTGATGGAGTAATACCCCTTCCCCCCGCCGATCGGGGTCGTCACCTGGGTCACCGGGATGTAGACCAGCTGAGCATTGACCGTGATCGTCTGCCCCGAGGCAGGGTTCCCCTGGTAGGTCTGCTCCCAGTCATTGTACCCGGCCTTCGTCACCTTGATCGTGTGCGTCGGACTCCCTGTCACGTACACCGGGAACGTGACCGGGGTTGTTCCCTTGTAGGAGCCGTCAAAGGTCACTGCCCCGCCGGAAGGCTCGGAGGTGATCTCGAAATACCCGGTGTCCCCGCCAACCGCTGCCTCGTCAGCCATCGCCGCGATGCAGAAGAGGCTGCAGCCAAGGATCAGGAGGACCAGGCTGCCCATGCTGATTTGAGAACGGATCGTCATACCATCACCATGTAATAATGGGAATGGGTGTCTTTCTCGTATAAATAATCATCAGGATCGAACCGGGGGAAACGGCATCAGGAATGACGTTCTGATGCGGATGCGAACTCCGGTATGGAGGAGGGGACTCCGGGATGTCACCGGGGAGCGATGCTGGTCAGCAGTGCCAGGAGGCAGAGAACCACCGCCCGGTTCTTCGCGATCGGTGGTGGTCACCTTGATGAACGGGGGATATATCATTTGGGTTTGTCTCCCCCCCTGCGATACACGCCGCCCCCCCCCGAAGGGCGCCCCGGCGGTGGTTCACCTGCTCAGTTTTGTAGATACTATCCCGGTGATGGATTCACCCATCAACAGAAAGGAGACACCATGTCCTGTCCGGAGAAGAATGGAGGGCTCCCGATCGCAATCATGGTGCCTCACTCCAGCCGCTTCATGACCCGGGCAAGCCTCGCGATCCCCTCGTGGATGGCATCCTCCCCTGCGTTGGAGAAGTTCAGCCGGATCGTGTCCTCCCCTCCCCCGTCCACGTAGAAGGGGACCCCGGGAAGCACCGCCACCCCTTCTTTAACCCCCTCCGAAAAGACCTCCATCGAGGAGATGCCCGGCGGAAGGGTGCAGAGGAGGAACATCCCGCCCTCGGGGGTGGTGTGGGTCATCCCCGGGGGCATCAGGTCATCGAGGAGCTCGCACATCAGCCGGCACCGTTCACCGTAGACCCGGGAGACGGCCTTGACATGGGAATCGAGGTCGGTGGTGGTCAGGTAGCGGTGGAGGACCACCTGGCAAAAGAAGTTGGAGTGGAGATCGGCGGCCTGCTTTGCGATGTTGAACTCTTCGAGTACCGGCCGCGTGGCGAAGATCCAGCCCGTCCGCATACCCGGGGCCACGATCTTTGAGAACGAGCCCGACATAATCCCCTGCTCCGGGAGGAACCGCTTGACGGGGAGGCGGGGTCTGCCGTCGAAGAAGAGCTCCCCGAACGCATCGTCCTCGTAGAAAAGGGTTCCTGTTCCTTCGAGTATCTCTCCGACCGCCTTCCGGGAGGACTCGGAGTAGGTCCTGCCCGACGGGTTCTGGGAGTTTGGGATCCCGTAGAAGAACCTGAGGGGATGCTGGTGTACCAGATCTGCAAACCGCTCTAGGTCCGGGCCGTCATCATTCAGCGGTACCGCGTGGATGACCGGCTCGTACAGGGAGAATGCCTCGATCGCACCGAGATACCCGGGCCGCTCCATCCCGAGATGGTCGCCCGGGTCGAGGAGGATCTTTGCCACCAGATCGAGGCACTGCTGGGACCCGTTCACGATCTGGATCTCGTCAGCCTCTGCGGGGATCCCGAGGCGGCGCCGGTACCGGTCGGCGATATACTCCCTGAGTGGCAGGTACCCGTCGGTCGTGCTGTACTGGAAGGGCATCCTTCCCTCCTCTTCGATCACCTGGCTGGTCGCCAGGGAGAGCCCTTCGGCGTCAATGAGCCCGGAGGAGGGGAGCCCCCCGGCAAACGAGATGATCCCGGGCTGTGACGAGACGCGGAACAGTTCCCCCAGAAATGACGGGGGGAGGCATCCCATCCGCCGTGCGAAACGATACTCCATCCAGCTGCACCTGCAGTGATATGGGGGACGATGAGCCAAAAAGGGCACGGGATCAGGACACTCCCCCTCTGTGCCGCAGGAGTGGTTGGCAGGGACCCGAA
Organism: Methanomicrobiales archaeon; assembly: GCA_012516785.1. Lineage (GTDB taxonomy): Archaea > Halobacteriota > Methanomicrobia > Methanomicrobiales > Methanospirillaceae > UBA9949. The sequence continues at coordinate 16,571 of JAAYWH010000035.1, read as the reverse complement.
CGGTAATCCGGGCAATTGAAGGGAAAAAACCGGGAAATATCCAGTATTTCAAAAGATTTAAATCGCATCATGGTGAGAGTTTTCCCGATACATATGGATTATTTCGGTCTGATGAAAGGGTTCCTCCTCTCCCCCGTGGAGACGTTCCGGTCGGTGAGGGAGACGGATCTCGGGGAATCCCTCAAATATTACCTGGTCCTGCTCGTGATCAACGCCATCCTCTCCGCGATCGTCGGTATCGCCATGGTAAGTGCGGTATGGGCAACCTTCGCAAGCCTCTCCGAGCAGTTCGGTCTCCCCTTCCCTGCCGTGGCGGGGTTCGGGCTGGTCGTCTTTGCAATCGTGATGATCATCGTCCAGTTCATCTTCGCGTTCATCATCGCCGCATGGCTCCACCTGTTCGTCTATCTCCTCGGCGGCAGAAAGGGGTATCTCCAGACGCTCAAATCGGTGACGTTCGGCTCCACCCCTGCGATGCTCCTCGGATGGATCCCCTTCATCGGGTTCATTTTCGGGATCTGGACCATCATCCTTGAGATCCTCGGGATCCGGGAGCTCCACGAGATGACAACCGGAAAGGCTGCTCTTGCCGTCATCCTTGCCATCCTCGTGATTGCGATCATCATCATCGCCATCGCGGCCCTGTTCTTCATCGCCTTCTATGACGTAGTGATGGAGATGTCACCGAGACAGATCGCCGGTATCTGATCTTTTTTTCTCTCTTCTGCGAGAACTCCTTTTTTCTAAAGCAACAGAGCGATGACTTCTGCCTGCCAGGCCCTGTGTCCAGGCAGTCACGTGTTCATCCCCTGCCCCCCCTCCCCTATTTTTTTGGGAGCCGGGTCTGCTGTAGTCCGGATGCTTCTCGATCGTCCGGCCTGCACCCATCCACCATTTTTTGGGGAATCGGGTCCCATGAGCTGGGTATGGAACGGAACATAGCCCCCTTCGAGGAGGTCGTTGCTTTTCACGGGCATGCCTGCCCGGGACTTGCGATTGGGTACCGGGCAGCCTGTGCAGCGCTGCAGGCGCTCTCCGTGGAACGGCCGGTCGACGAGGAGCTCGTGGCGATCGTCGAGAATGATGCCTGCGGGATCGATGCCATCCAGTTTGTTGCCGGCACGACGATGGGGAAGGGAAACCTGATCTTCCGGGACTACGGGAAGCGGGCCTGGACCTTCATCAACCGGCGGACCGGAAAGGCCATCCGGGTCGCAGAGAAGCCGGACTTCTTTGAGAAGAAGGCGGACCCGCGGCTTGCGGACCTGAGGAGGAAGGTGATGGCAGGAGCCGCGACAACCGGGGAGCAGCAGGAGTATTCCCTGCTGAGCGAACGCTACATCCGGGACCTCCTCTCCTACCCTGCCGAAGAGATGTTCACCACCCGGGAGGTGGCCGCTCCGGTGCCGGAGCATGCCCGGATCTTCCGGTCGGTCACCTGTGCCTCCTGCGGGGAATCGGTCTCCGAATCCCGGGCACGGGTGAAAGACGGGAAGATCGTCTGCATCCCCTGCCATGACCACTATACCCGTGGCTGGTGAGGGGTGAAGGGGGGATCTGATCTTTTTTAATGCTGAACTTTTTATTGACGGGACCGTAAATACGGACGATCCCGGGGATTACGCCTCCGGCTTACCCCCGCCGCTGTGGCCTCCCCCGCGATGCGAGCGGGGGATCCTTCGCACTCCTCCTTATTCATCGGTGCTCGATTCCGGAAAAAAGAAGATTTTGCATCTGGTTTATACAGGGGTATCATGGATACTTCTCTTTTTTTCTGACTATGATAGATTCCGGAAAAAGGAGGATCGGGTACTTGATTCTTTCTTTTGTGATGGACAAAGGAGCGTATAGGGAAGGTATCACGTTTCCCGTAGGGTTTCGCCTATAAGGATGGAGAATTCTTCCTGGTAATAACGGACAGCCAGGAGAGTGGGATGAAAAAGAGACTATCGGAACATAAATCCTGAGAAAAAGGATCCTGAGAAAAAGGCCCGGTTACTCGCCGACACCACAGATGGCAAGCTGGTACATCCAGTCAAGGAGCCGCGGGCACTCGATCACCACACACTCCATATCGCAGCCGATGCAGGGGATCAGTTCCTCGCCAGCAAGCAACTGGTTCGGGTCGACCGGGCGCCTCTTTGCCTTCAGGACGAAGGTCTTGATCCCGTCTTTCCGAAACTCGATCCGCTCGATCATGCCGGAATCGAGGAGCTTTTTGACGATCCTCGAACATTTCCGACTGTCGACATCGAGGATCTTCCAGAGGTCACTCTGGAGGACCCCCTCTGCCTTGGACTGGATCACCTTCAGGGCGTCATCATCGGACTGGGTCATGGTCCTTCAGGAGATCGGAGAGATAGAGAGGATGTTGTTCCCGCGGATCACGACCGTCCCCAGGTTCCTGCCCCGCTGTCCATCGACGAGCTCGGTCGTCTCGTCCATGTGGATGTTCAGGTACTCATCCACCGCGACCAGCCGTCCCTGCAGCTTCCGGTTGTCGTCCTTAATCTCGACAAGGATCTTCGTATCCACGAGAGAGAAGACCTTCTTTATTGGCAGCACAATCCCGTTAACCATCTGCCATTCTATGGGGATGTGAGGATATTAAAGGTTCCCCACATGGTACAGGGAGGAGCGGAGCGTTCCTGCATCCGGTGGAAAAAAGCGATCCCGTAAATACCGGGAAAAAGGGTGATACTTATTCAGGGATCGGTTCCCAGCGGTCCTTGAGCTGCTTCTCGACTGCCGGCAGGGTCGTGTATTCCATCTCGTCCAGGGAGAGCCGGTGTGGCTCGAACGGGCCGTGGGCTCGGAGGATATCGGCAAGGGCGTTGCACTTGTCACGGACACGGTCGAAGGCCGGGTCATCGAACATGTCGGCCGGGCCGATCAGCTTTCCGTTGCAGATCTGGAACCCGAGGCAGAGGACCCGGGGAGGGCCGTCAAACCGGGTGCAGTTGGCATCCGGGAGCCCCACCGGCATGAACGGCCCGTGGTGGGAGCCCCGCATCCAGCCGGCCACGATAAGGGGGGTTGCAAACGGCTCGATGATCTCTCCAACGGCAGGCAGGCCGTTCTGTCCGCGGACGATCATAACAGGATCGTCTTTTCCGACGTATTTTCCGGCGATCAGGCTGAGCCGCTGCGTGCTCGTGGAGGCACCGATCAGGCCATCTTTTCGCCAGACGTACTTTATCACGTACCGGGAGGGTGCCCCAATGTAGGCGAGCAGGCTGTAGGTCTCTTCCGGGGTGCGGAACTGGATCCGGCGTTTCTCCATGACGTCATGGACTTCGAAGATGAACCCGCCATGCATGTTCGGGTCGATGACAAGGCCGGGAGTATTGAACGGGTCGGCAAACATCTTGTAGAGGAAGAAGTTCCAGGCCCCCGGCTCGGTCTTGTCGGCCATGAACACGAGGACTGGATCGGAACCGCGTTCCTCAAACTCCATCTCCGCGACGCCAGGCCCCATCCCTTTCACGTTGCCGGAGAACGAGTCGGAGAGCATGTCCTGGCCGGCACCATAGAGTTTCATCTCCCGGGCCATTTTGGTGCATTCCATGAAGACCTTCCAGGCAAGGGCATGGATCTTCTCGTCGTCCTCCCCCCTGGTATGGGTCATGATCAGCTCGGTATCGTCCCCGCAGTGCGTGACAAAGGAGTCGATCAGGAGCTTCCCCTCCTCCTCCTTCAGCATCTTTGCTGCCTTCTCGAGGATCAGGGGATGGGTCCGTGAGTGACCCGGAAAGGATCCAATGTCTGCTTTTATCACCGATATCGTCGTCTTTTTTGACATCAAAACCACTCACTATTACAGTTGCTCCACCAGGATAAAAGATATGGTGGTTCTTCTGATCCCGGGGGGATCAGGCCCGCGATAGAGGGATTACTTGGCGGACTCTTCTTCTGAACCGGCTTCCCGCGGGAGGTAGGAGATCTCGAGCACCCCGTGCCGGAAGGTGATCGCTGCACTCCCCTTTATCGCCGGCGGCACTTCCCGGCTGGCACGGTACTGGCGGTCAGGGTCCTTGGCCCAGATAAAGACCCGGTCCTCCCGGAAGAGGACCTGGACTTGTTCTGGCGTGATGCCGGGCAGCTCCGTGGTGAGCACGACCCGGTCCCCGATCCGGTGCAGCTCGATCTCCGGCTCGGTGGTATCCCCTCTCGAGAGGAGGGGGGTCCCGCCAGGCGGCCCCCCGATGACGATCTTCATCCCGATGATGAGCGGCCGGCCATCCCCGGACTGCTCCATGATCTGCCGGACCAGTTCCTCGAGTTTCTTCTCGTCGAAGGGTATCCCGTTCATCGTAGTTACGCCGTTACCTTTGTTTTCCCGGAGAGCTCGTGCGTTCTCTTCCTGATCTCGTTCCAGTCCTTGCTCCGGGCAAAGACCAGGGCACGGAGCGTTGTGGTCTCATCCCCGTGCTCCTTCCGGAGCTCCGCCATCCGGACCGCCCCCATGGCAGCATCGAGGATCTCTTTCTGATCACCCGAATAGAGCATCTCCCAGGCCTGCCGCTCGGCAGCCTCGAGTGCCTCGGCGTCAAGCGAGGCCTTCACCTTCTGGGCAGCCTCGGTGAAGTGCTTCTTGGTGAGGCGGATGTTTCCGGCCGCATCGGACAGCTCCTCGGGGCTCTTTCCTGCCATCGTGGTGATGAACTCACGCATCGCCGCAAGCTTCGCCTCGCGGACGAGGGCCTCGATGTCCGCACCCACATAGTGCTCGGTCTCTGCAATAAGATCATCGATCCTGACATCCTCGGTGAGCAACGCCCCCGCATCCTTCAGGTACACCTCGAAGATCTTCTTCCGGCTCCCGGCATCAGGGGGTGGGACATAGATGTGCCGCTCCATCCGGCCCGGCCGCATCAGGGCGGGGTCGAGCATGTCCGGCCGGTTCGTGGCCCCGATCACCGTGACGTTCTTCAGCTCCTCAAGCCCGTCGAGCTCGGTCAGGATCTGGCTGACCACGCTCTCGGTCACGTGCGAGGACCCCATGTAGGTCCCCCGCTTCGGGACCAGTGCATCCACCTCGTCGAAGAAGATGATGGAGGGGGCTGCCTGCCGGGCCTTCCGGAAGATCTCGCGGACCCCCTTCTCGGACTCGCCGACCCACTTGGAGAGGAGCTCGGGCCCCTTCACCGAGATGAAGTTGCATTCGCTCTCGTTTGCCACGGCCTTTGCGAGCAGGGTCTTTCCGGTCCCCGGGGGACCGAAGAGGAGGATCCCCTTGGGCGGCTTGGTCTGGAGCTTCTCAAAGACCATGGGGAACCGGAGCGGCCACTCGACCGCCTCCTTCAGTTCCTGCTTCACGTCGTCAAGCCCGCCGACGTCCTCCCAGGTCACGTCCGGCACCTCCACGAGCACCTCGCGCATCGCCGATGGCTCGACATGTTTGCGTGCCTCGTCGAAGTCGGTCCCGGTCACCTTCAGGTCCTCCAGGAGCTCGGCCGGGATCTCCTGGTCGAGGTCGATCTTCGGGAGGACCTTTCGCAACGCATGCATCGCGGCCTCTTTCACAAGGAGGGCGATATCCGCCCCCACAAACCCGTGTGTGGAATCGGCGTAGTCCTCGATCTTCACGTCATCGGCAAGAGGCACCCCGCGGGAGTGGACCTGGAAGATCTCGAGCCTCCCTTTCTTGTCCGGGATCCCGATCTCGATCTCGCGATCAAACCGCCCGCCCCGCCGCAGTGCCGGGTCGAGGGAGTCGGGGATGTTCGTGGCACCGATCACCACCACCTGCCCCCTCCCTTTCAGGCCGTCCATCAGGGAGAGGAGCTGGGCGACGACCCGGCGCTCCACCTCGCCCTTGGTATCCTCCCGCTTGGGGGCGATCGAGTCGATTTCGTCGATGAAGATGATCGCCGGGGCGTTCTCCTGGGCATCCTCGAAGACCTCCCGGAGCTTCCCCTCGCTCTCCCCGTAATACTTGCTCATGATCTCGGGGCCCGAGAGGGTGACAAAGTGGGCGTCCACCTCGTTTGCCACCGCCTTTGCGATCAGGGTCTTGCCGGTACCCGGCGGGCCGTAGAGGAGCACGCCCTTCGGGGGCTCGATCCCGAGCCGTTCGAAGAGCTCGGGATGCCGGAGCGGGAGCTCGATCATCTCCCTGACCATCTCGAGCTCGCGGGAGAGGCCCCCGATATCCTCGTAATGGACATCCGAGACCTCCTTCTTCTTCCCCTCCTCGCCCGTGTACGGGGTCTCCTTCAGCTCGATCGCGGTCTCCTCGGTGACCACCGCAATGCCTTTCGGGGTGACCTTGGCGATCACGAGCGTGATCGGGTTTCCTATCACCTCCACCCTGACCGTCTGCCCCTCCATGACCGGACGGCCCCTGAGGACCCGGGCGAGGTACTGTTCGCCCCCGACCAGGCGGATCGGCTGGGTCGGCTGGACCACCACCTTCTTTGCCACCCCTACCTCGACCTTCCGGATCCGCACCCGCTCGTCCACCCCGGTGCCGGCATTGGCACGGACGGTCCCGTCGATCCGGAGGATGTTCTGGCCGGTGTCCTGGGCAAACCCTGGCCAGACGATCGCGGTCGCCCTCTTCTTCCCCGCGATCTCGATCACGTCACCCGAGACCAGGGAGAGGGCACGCATCACCTCGATGGAGAGCCGGGCGATGCCACGGCCGGCATCGTCCCTAGCCGCTTCCTTCACAACGACTTCAAATGAATCTTTGTCTGCCATTTCGAATCAACCCAAAACTACAGAGTTTACTAAAAGTTAGTGCCTATTAAAATATAAATATTTCTGTAGCACGGGAATCTTATCGGGGCTCAATAATGCCCTCTTCTGTCACAATAAGGTCCATCGCAACGTCATTTTCATCCCCAGGGATCTCGGGCACCTCCAGGCAGGAGAAGGCGATCCCGATCTTTTTGAAGTGGGGGTGGCAGGAGAGGAACCGGTCGTAGTATCCGGCACCGTACCCGAGCCGGTGCCCCCTCCGGTCGAAGGCGATCATGGGAACGACCACGACCGCGATCTCTTCAGCCCGGGCAGGGATCTCACTCCCGATCGGCTCGGGCACAGAAAAGGTGCTCTCCACGAGGACGGCAGGATCGCGGAGGTAGGAGAGGCGGAGCGTCCGGGACTCGCGTTCGATGATGGGTACGACCACCGCGGTCCCGTTGGCAAGCAGCCGGTCGATCAGCCCCCGGGTATCCACCTCGCTGGTTTTCGAGACGTACACGAGCACCGGGCTCTCTCCGTTGATCACGCGCCTCAGGTGATGCTCGATCCGCTCCGAAAGGCTCGCGACCTCATCAGGGGTGAGGCGGCACCGGATCGCCTTTGCCTGCTCCCGCAACGCCTGCTTGCTCATTCGTGTAGTACCATGGTGAAAGTGATCAGATAAGGATGTGGATTGGAGCCCCCGTGCCGGCATTCCGGGTGCCTGGGAGTGCAGGGGGGCGTAAAAAAAAGGGGCTCCCCGCTCTTTTTTCGAAGAACACTGCAGCGAGTATTCATTGGATACACAATGAATCGAAGACCCGCCGCCTAGGTACTTTTCGGGGACGGCGGCGTGCATTGCAGGTGGCGGTATGGGGACGGACCGCCCCCTCACGGTAGATCCGGTTCATGCAGGTCACCGGGGTAATTTGCCTTAGCACGAAGCCGATGTCCCCGCGACGTTCTGGGCCGTCTTTCATCGTCCATGCAGTGCAACGATAGCTCGAAGGGGATACTGCAGTCATTCAGCAGAATTGAAGAAGGGTGTACCGCTTCTGGTGGACAACACTCCTGGTAGACCCCATGCGGATCCAGGTCCCGGTCATGCGGTTTAAGGCACCAGTACCGGCGGCAGCAGAGAGTATGCCCGATACCCTTCTTCCTCTCTGCCACCTCGTATCCGATGACCCGTACCCTCTTCCGCCTGTACAATGTTTTGACGGGGAATCTTCGTGGATCACGCGTCAGATACGCAAGCTCACGGAGGTACGTGTACTTGAGCGGCTCTTCCAACCAGACGATCTCCTTTGCCCATACGTTCCCTTGTACCATGCTGTCGAGGTGAACTCCCGGTCCCATAAAAAATGATCAGATAATACCGGTATCATGATCAGATAATACCGGTATCATGATCAGATAATCGGGGTTCTCCAAAAGAGAGGAGCGGTTCACCAGGAGAGCCGGGAACTTCACTCATCCAGCTGTGGTTGAATGAGGAACAGTGCCATTCTTGGAGAGAGCACCAGACTCATGGCGACTGGCCATTTCTCTTCCCACTCGTCAGATGAGGGAATATTCCGGCGATAGAATTACCTTGCTTTCAAAAAAGAGGATTGGGATCAGAAGGAGAAGTGCCGGTTTACGATCTTCAGGGCACAGTAGTCCCCGCACATCGTGCATCCGTCCGTGTCGGCCGGCATCCGCTCGGCCCGGATGGCTCTCGCCCGCTCCGGGTTCATCGCCACCTGGAACTGCCGCTCCCAGTCCAGGTCCCGGCGGGCATGCCCCATCTCGAGATCGGCCTCGCGTGTCTTCTTCAGCTTGATCATGTCGCCAACATGGGCAGCGATGCGGGAGCTCATCACGCCCTCGTACACCTCATCGGGAGTGGGGAGGGCAAGGTGCTCGGCAGGGGTGACGTAACAGATGAAGTCAGCACCATAGGAGGAGGACATGGCAGCCCCGATCGCGGCAACCCGGTCGTCGTATCCCGGTGCGATGTCGGTGACAAGCGGCCCGAGCATGTAGAAGGGCTTCCGGTTCGAGACCCTCTTTTGCAGGATCACGTTCGCCTCGATCTCGTCAAGCGGGATATGCCCGGGACCCTCAACGATCACCTGGACCCCCTCCGCATGAGCCTTGTCGGCGAGCTCGGCGTTGATCAGGAGCTCCTGGATCGCCGCCCGGTCGGTCGCATCGTGTACCGCACCGGCACGCATCCCGTTGCCCATCGAGAGGGTCACCTCGTGCTCCTTCATGATCTCGACCAGGTAGTCGAACTCAGAGTAGAGCGGGTTCTCCTTCTCGTTGTGGATCATCCAGGCCGTCATGAACGCACCGCCCCGCGAGACGAGCCCCCCGTGCCTCCCCTGGTTCCGGAGCCGTTTGACGGTCTCCCAGTTGATCCCGGTATGGATGGCCATGAAGTTGGTCCCAAGCTTCGCCTGCTCGGCGGTGATCCGGAAGAGGTCATCCTCCTTCATGTGGACCACGGCACCGTCTTTGATGGCAGCCTCGATGAAGGCCTGGTAGAGCGGGACGCTCCCCACCGAGAGGGTGGTGTTGGCGATCACCTGCTTGCGTATCTCGACAAAGTCGCCCCCGGTGGAGAGCTCCATCAGGGTATCGGCACCGGCCCGCTCGGCTGCCTTTGCCTTCTTTACCTCCATCGCGATATCGACAATATCGGTCGAGGTGCCGATCGAGGCGTTCACCTTCGTCCGCAGCCCTTCACCGATACCGCAGATCTTCACGTCACGGTAGGGGGAGACGGGAATGGTGATATGCCCGCCGGCAACCCCCCTCCTGATAAAGTCCTCGGTCACACCCTCCTGCCGGGCCACGGTCCGCATCTCTTCGGTAACGATCCCGGACCTGGCATCATCTACGAGACTCATACCTAAGTCGTTTGTGAAAAAGACCTCATAAAGTCTCCTTTTAACAAATACGGACTAAATCTTGCTTGTCTTCTCCACAAGTAAAGTTGATTTGCGTTTACAACACTTTATTTTACCATCCAAGCGCTTCCCGTCCAGCCGTTGCCGTACCCGGTCACCGCATGGGAGGGACTTCCTCCTGTGGGTATCCCGCACCGGCCGGTCCCTGGCGCGGAACCATGCCTGGCCAGGCTTCATCACCGGCCGGATCGCCCGTACCCTTCCATAGTTTGAATAAAACGCCCTGCGCATTCATTATAGAGACGGTGATCCGGTTGAACGTCAACTACGGGGGTTTTGTGTACCTGAGCACCAAGGACTGGCCCGGCCGGTCGGTCTGCACGGTGTTTCTCAGGGGGTGCCCGCTCCGCTGCTCCTACTGCCACAACGCCACCATCCAGACCGGTGAAAGCGGGGTGGATTCTGGCGAGATCATCCGGAAGATCGAGGACTCTCTCGCCCTCGTTTCTGGTGTGGTCTTCTCGGGCGGCGAGCCGACACTGCAGGGCGATGCATTGCTTGCACTTGCCCGGGCGGCAAAGGAGCGGGGGCTCCTTGTCGGGATCCAGACCAACGGCTATTTCCCGGACGTCCTCTCCCGGCTGATCGACGAACGGCTGGTGGACCGGATCGCGCTTGACTATAAGACCCGGTGGGAGGGGTACAGCCGCCGGGTGGAGGGCTATGCCGGTGCGACCGTGGAGGACTATTCCCGGCAGGCAGAGCGATCGGTGGCGATCTGCGAGCAGGCATGGCGGGAAGGAAGGCTCCCGGAGTTTGAGATCGTGCTCACCCTCTTCTGGGAGAATGAGAAGGAGGTCCTCTCCATCGCAGATACCCTCCCCCGCGTCCCGATCGTCCTGAACCAGGGGATCCGGAAGCGGTTCTGGAAGGAGTGGGAACTCTCCCGGCAGGAGAACGGGAAACCCTACCGTTCCGAGTCGGAGGTGAAGGGTGAGCGCCCTCCCCTCTCGTTTGACGAACTCGCAAAGATCGGGGGGAGGATCTCAAAGATCGGGAGGACCATCACGATACGGACCGCAGACACGGGGGAGGTGATCTATGAGGGTGATCGGAGTCGTGGGATTGCCTGCCAGCGGTAAGGGGGAGTTCTCGCGGATCGCTGCCGGGATGGGGATCCCGGTGGTCGTGATGGGGGACGTGATCCGGGAGGCGGTGCGCGCTGCCGGGCTGCCCGAGACGGACAGGAACATGGGGAGCGTGGCAAATGCCCTCCGGAAGGAGGGGGGGATGGCTGCCATCGCGGAACGGTCTCTGCCGGCCATCGAAGCACAGGATTCGGACATGGTGCTCGTGGACGGGATCAGGGGCGATGCCGAGGTCCGGCTCTTCCGTGAGCACTTCCCGGAGTTCTTCCTGGTCGGGGTGGACGCCCCGTTTGCCACCCGGCTCTCCCGCTTGAGTGCGAGGATGCGAAACGACGATGTGCAGGATGCAGAGGACCTGATCGCCCGCGACTCCCGCGAGATCTCGTGGGGCCTTGGCCGTGCCCTCGCCCTTGCCGACATCCTGATCATGAACGACGGCAGCATGGAGGAGTTCGAAGAGAAGGTCAGGGATCTCCTCCTGGAGTTCGGGGAGGAGCCATGTGTATAGCCCCCTATTTCTCATCATCATCCAAAGTATGGGATGACATCGGGTGGGTAGAGGGCATCGCAACGACCGGATACGAGGGCTGGGAGATCGTGGCCGATGGATCCTACCGGCTCGACAACCCCGAAAACGTCGCGAAGATCGATGATGTCATCGGCTCGCTCACGCTCGGGATCAGCGTGCATGCCCCCTATGCCGACCTGAACCTTGCCACCCTCAACTACCCGATCTGGCGGGAATCCATTCGCCAGGTCTGCACCTGCGTCCGGCAGGCAGCCGAGTGGACCGACCGGGTCACCATCCATCCCGGGTACGTCTCCCCGGTCGGGAAGATCATGCCCGATCGCACCTGGCAGCAGCAGAAGGAGGCGCTCATCGAGATTGGCAGAGTCGCATCCGATCACTCGGTGGTGGCATGCCTCGAGAACATGATCGGGATCCGGGAGTTCCTCTGCAGGATGCCCGAGGAGCTCGCCGGTATGGTGGACGGGATCGAGGGGATCGGGATGACCATCGACATCGGCCATGCCAACACGGTAGGAAAGGTGCGGGAGTTCCTCCCGTACCTCTCCCAGGCCTCGCACCTCCATGTCCATGACAACCATGGCGTCCACGATGAGCACCTTCAGCTCGGCGCCGGGACGATCGACTGGGATCTGGTCGGGAGATGCATCGCCCGGGACTATTCCGGGATCGTGGTGGTCGAAGGACGGTCCCTGGAGGAGGGAAAGACCAGCCTCTCGACCGTGAGGGGCTGGCAGGCATGAGCGGGGAGACCCTCCAGGTCTACTTCCTCGGGACGGCCGGGGCGCTGCCGACTCCGTACCGGAACCCCCCCTGCATCATGGTCAGAAGGGGGTCAGACACCCTCCTCTTCGATTGCGGGGAGGGAGCCCAGCAGCAGATGATGCGGTCCCGCACCGGGTTTTTGGTGGATGCCATCTTCGTGACCCACTGGCATGCCGATCACTTCCTCGGGATCGCGGGGCTCGTCCAGACCCTCTCCTTCATGGGGAGGGCCGACCCGCTCCCGATCTACGGCCCGGCATGGGTGCACGAGGCGGTCTCCGCGATCCGGGCTCTCTCCCGGTTCAGCCTCAAATTCACCCTCTCCCCGGTCCAGCTGGCACCCGGCTCCGCGATCCGGTTCAACGGCTACTCGGTCAGGGCATTTGCCACTGATCACGGGATGGAGAGCCTCGGGTACATCCTCGCAGAGGACCCCCGGCCGGGGCGGTTCAACCGGGAGCGGGCGATCGAACTCGGGGTCCCCCCCGGCCCTCTCTTCGGCAGGATCCAGCGTGGGGAGACGGTCTGCATCGAGAAGGATGGCCGGAACCTCCCTGTCAGCCCCGCCGATGTGATGGGTCCCCCCCGTCCCGGGCGGAGCATCGTCTACACCGGGGATACCCGGCCGGTGCCCCACCGGATCGCGGAGCTGATCACCGCCCCTGACCTCCTGATCCATGATGCGACCTATGATGACGAGTGCCGGGACCGGGCTGACGATGTCTACCATGCCACCGCGGGAGAGGCAGGGGAGGCTGCCCGGGTGCTCGGCGCCCGGATCCTGGCCCTGGTCCATATCAGCTCCCGGTACACTACGACGGCGGGGCATGTCAGGGACGCTACCCGGGTCTTCGGGGGGACCGTGATCGCCCCCTCCGACCTTGAACTGCTCGAACTGCCTTTCCGTGAAGATGAGTGACGATCAGGAAGGCGTTCGGCCAAGTAACCTTTCCATCGATCGGTAAGGATCGATGATTCCATGAATGATATGAACAACCGTTTCCATAGAATGATAAGAACGACCGGCGCATGGTTAATTACTGGAGTACCACAACGTGCACCAATCGTATCAATGCCGGTGAAAGTATGCAAGATCCAGATGACGTAACCGTATATCGCATGGGCCCTGGCTGTGACCTGAATGATGTTGAAGAAGGGAAGGTCTATATCGGGCGTGTCCAGGGGTTCGCAACTTTTGGCACCTTTGTCCAGCTGAATGACCGGGTGAAGGGGCTCTGCCATAAAAGTAATATCAAGACCCAGCACAAGGAGCGCGAGACGATCCTCGTGCGCGTGAAGAATATCCGGAGCAACGGCAACATCGATCTCGAGGAGGTAACCTACCCGGTGTACACCGTCGAGATGGTGGAGAAGAAGTCCACCGCGGTCCGGCTCGCCGAGCTCGGCAACAAGGTGGGGAGGATCGTCAGCATCGAGGGCGAGATCGCCCAGATCAAGCAGACGAGCGGGCCGACCATCTTCACCATCGTGGACGAGTCAGGGACCGAGAATGCCGCTGCATTCGTCGAGGCCGGGGTCCGGGCATACCCGGAAGCCGAACTGGAGGACGTGGTCAGGATCACCGGCGAGGTGATGCTCCGGAACAACCAACTCCAGATCGAGGCTCGGTCGCTTACAATCCTCACCGGTGATGAGGGGGAGACCGTCCGTGAACGGATCGCACAGGCCCTCGACCAGCGGTCAGAACCGCCCGACATCCCGCTGCTGATCAAAAGCGATGTCCTCGAGCAGCTCCGCCCTGCCATGAGAAAGGTGGCCAAGGTGATCAGGAAGGCAGTCTTCTCCTCCCAGCCGATCATCGTCCGGCACCACGCCGATGCAGACGGGATCTGTTCGGCGGTCGCGATCGAGCAGGCAGTCACCTCCCTGATCCGGGAGTCAGGCGGTGACTTCGACGCCGATTACTACCTCTTCAAACGATCCCCCTCGAAAGCCCCCTTCTACGAGATCGAGGACATCACCCGGGACCTCGATTTCGCCCTGAAGGATCATGCCAGGTTCGGGCAGAAGCTCCCGCTCGTCCTCCTGACCGACAACGGCTCGACCGAGGAGGATCTCCCGTCGCTGAAGATGGCCCAGATCTACGAGATCCCCATCGTCGTGGTGGACCATCACCACCCGGACGAGATCGTCGACCAGTACCTCGTCGGGCATGTCAACCCGTACCATGTCGGCGGGGATTACGGGATCACGGCAGGGATGCTCGGGACCGAGGTCGCACGGCTGATCAATCCCTCGGTAGAGCAGCACATCCGGCACCTCCCTGCCATCGCCGGGGCCGGCGACCGGAGCGAGGCACCCGAGCGGAAACGCTACCACGAGCTCGTCCAGGGCGCCTATACCGAGCAGGACTGCAAGGATATCGCACTCTCCCTGGACTACGAGCAGTTCTGGCTCCGTTTCAACGATGGCCGTGAACTGATCAAGGACATCCTGAACCTCTCGGGAGCAACGGATCGCCACAAGAAGATGATCCCGCTCCTCGTGGAGGGTGCCAATGCCCTGATCGAGGACCAGATGAATGCCTGCATGCCCCATGTCCGGCACCAGACGCTGGCAAACGGGGCCGAGCTCTTCCAGATCGATGTCGAGATCCATGCCCACAAGTTCACCTTCCCGCCTCCGGGAAAGACCTCGGGCGAGGTGCATGACCGGCTCTGCAAGCAGTATGCCGGGTCGCCGGTGGTCACCATCGGTTTCGGGCCCGACTTTGCCGTCCTCCGCTCCAAAGGCGTGATGATGAATATCCCGAAGATGGTCCGCGAGCTCCGGGACGAGATTCCCGGCGGAGGGATCAGCGGGGGAGGGCACCTCGTGGTCGGGAGCATCAAGTTCGTGGAAGGGATGCGTGAGAGCGTGCTGGAGGGGCTGATCGAGAAGATCTCGCGGGTCCCTGCCGGGCTCTGATCCCTCCCGTTTCCATTCTTCGGCGATTCACCCTCTTTCTGACATCGTTAGTCTTGCAAGGAACGCCATTTTGTACAGTCCCTGGTCCTGGTCCCTCTCTTTCCCTTCCAGACCCCGGAATAAGATCTCCGCTTCAGATGAACCTCCTGTCGCATTGGTGGGGACGCCACAGCGGCGGGGGTGAGCTGAAAGCGGAACCCCCCTGGAGCGTCAGGCAAGGGGTGTACCTCCTTTCGAGCTGAGGAACACCCGGACCTTTTCCTTCCCTTGTCCCCCCCCCCTGCCGGTCCTGCAGAAAGGGGGAGTGGATCCCGGCAAGCAGGGGTCCGGATATCTGCTTTCAGGGGCCTTGCATTACCCTTTTGGTTAGTGCGAATAATTTCGCAGTTAAATTGACGAATCAAAGAAAGGACGTATTTAAATGCTTTGCTGTTGTCATGCGAGATAAAAAAGTATATATACGTTATCATGACAAGTAGATCTCACATTGCTGAGGTGACTCACATATGACATCGGGAACAATCCGAGAAAAATACAATGAAACCCAGCACAGGATCGTCCACTATCTGCTGGGGGGTCTCTCAAGAGGCAAACACTACTTCAAGTCCAAGTATATCGCAAAGGAGCTCGGGCTCTCGGCAAAGGAGGTCGGCACCAACATGGCTATCCTCTCAGAGATATGCCAGGAGCTTGCGATCATCAAGTGGAGCTATTCGAACAGCACGACCTGGATGGTAACATCCAAAGGGATCTGAGTTTCAGGATCACTCCTTTTTATGGAACCGATTGCCGAGATTGAGACGGTCATCGAATTCGTGGCCCATATCAATGAGCAGAAAGACTGCCTGATGTCCCAGGACAATACCCAGAACAATCCCGGGTGCCTCTGGTTCAACATCGATGTGCCGAAAGGCCATGGTCTCAAGGCAGGGGACAAGGTCAGGGTCATCGTCCAGAAACTCTGATTCTCTCCCACCCGTTTTGGAGTCTTCGTTTTAGTTTAAATTCATCATTGGTGAGATCTCACTCTTTAGGATCTCTATCCTTGGGATCTCAATCCTTCGGATCTTACCTTCAGCATGGTATCTGCAGGGATCTCACTCTTCGAGGCTTCTGTGCCAGGGATCTCTTTTTGTAAAACCCTCCTGCAGGCCTCTCCCCTCATATCCCGCTCTGATCCTGTTCCCTGCCATGCCGGGATGGGGCTTTTCTCACGCCCGGGAACCTCGGCCATGCCTTCCCCGGGGTATAAAGAGAAATTACATAAGCGATCCTTGCCAATACCATAAGAGCGGGGCCATAGGGTAGCCTGGCCATCCTAGGAGACTGGGGGTCTTCTGACCTGCGTTCAAATCGCAGTGGCCCCATTTCTGTATTTTCAAATGCGTGGTGTTTCCCCTCCATGAAGTTCGATGACCGTTGTGTTGACTGCCTTCTCTCCCGGGTCATGCTCGAATGCCGGCTCTGCGGGGCATCTGATCGCCGTTCGGAGGAGGTGGTCGCGGCATGCGCCGATCTCCTTGCCTCGCTCCGACACGAACCGCTCCTCCACCCCCAGATCGCGAGCGCCATGCACCGGAAGGCATACGACATGCTCGGGAACGATGACCCGTT
>JAAYWH010000034.1 GCA_012516785.1 Methanomicrobiales archaeon | reverse complement strand
TTTCACGACACCGGTCCCGAACCGGGTCTTGTAGGCGACGATCACGGTACCCTCCTCTGCCGGCTTTTTCAGGCGGAACCGTTTTCCCCCGATCCGCCCGCTCTCCAGGCCGAGATCGGCATCGGTCTCGAGTCGGACCATCCCTCGGGTAACATGCGGAACGAGATATGGGAGCGCTTCCGGGGCAATATCGAGGCTGAACCGGCGGCTCACCGGGTCAAAGGTCAGCCAGCCGAACCGGTCGCCATGCATGATCACGAGATCAGCCCGGTCGACCCCGCCGGTCTTGTTCAGGAGGATGATCTGCGGCAGCGGGACGGGACCGAACCGATCGGTGAGGAGGGTGCTGATCAGCTCCCGGTCAGCAGCAAGGGCGGGACGGACATCATAAGGCTGCAGAAGGGGGAGTGCCTTGCCCTGGCCTCCGCAGGCACAGCTGCGACCGATGAGCGGCACATTGCACTGTTCGCACCAGTACAGGGTTTTTTTGACGGCAGGCTCCCTCATTTCCACAGGATCATGTGCCGGACGAAGACATAAGAGAACCTGTTGGGGGAGAGCTCGTAGAACGGGAACCATCGTGCAGGGATGATCCGGGATATGATTTGTTCACCCATTTGCGTATGTTTCTTGCTGAACAGGTGCGGGATGATCCGTTCACTTCCTGGACCCAGAACTATCCCGTTCAGAGAAAAAAAGATAAGCCAGGAGCACGCTATGCTGATTCCCTGGAGTGGTCCTCCGACCATGACCCCGCCGATCTTCCTGGCCCTCTACATCGCCGGTTTTCTCCTTGCTGCCTCCATCCGTCTCTGGTATACCCAGGAGTACCGGAGAAAGATCAAAGAGGAGCACTGGAGACCGGTACTGGATACCTGGCTCATCTACCTGCCTGCCCTCGGGATGTTCATCATTCCCGGGATCTATGTCCTCACCCCCTACCTTGCCCCGGCCGATTACACCCTCCCGGAATATGCCGGCTGGGTCGGGGCCGGCATCTTCGGAGCCGCCCTCCTCCTCCTCTGGCGTTCTCACGCCGACCTTGGCGCAAACTTCACCCCGAATGCCGATGTGCAGCAGGGGCAGCGGCTGGTCACCACTGGCGTCTACCAGCACATCAGGCACCCGATGTATGCCTCCCATTTTCTCTGGGCGTTCGCCCAGCCACTCCTGCTCTGGAACTGGGTTGCTGGGTTTGGCCTGCTCATCACCTTCATTCCCCTCTACGTCGTCCGGGTTCCTGTCGAGGAAAAGATGCTTGCAGGAAAGTTCGGTGCCGCATACGAGCAGTATATGGAACGGACAGGACGGATTATTCCGAGGTTCGGTCGATCGGGAACATGATGAAATGTCGGAGAGTTTTCCCAGAGGGGAGAATAATTTTTAAAGCATCCTCTCTTCTCCAACAATGTTTCCTCCTCTGAAAAGTAATATCTTGCAATCCTTTCATATGTATTAATCCGGGCGAGGGTATCTAAGCCAGGCCAAAAGAGCCGGACTTAAGATCCGGTCACGAAGGTGTTCATGGGTTCGAATCCCATCCCTCGCAT
>JAAYWH010000033.1 GCA_012516785.1 Methanomicrobiales archaeon | reverse complement strand
TCCTTCTTGCCGGGATAAGCAGTATTTAATTTCCTGGAGGAGAGGAACCACTACATGATCATCCAGCAGTTTTTCGTTCCTGGAATCGCCCACAGTTCCTACATCGTCGCAGGGGACCGGACCTGTGCGGTCATCGACCCCGCCCGCGACACCGAACGATACCTGCGTGCGGCCCGGGAGATGGGGGTCAGGATCACTCATATCCTTGAAACACATCTCCATGCCGATTTTGTCTCGGGCCACCTTGATCTCGCCGAGGCAACTGGTGCAGCAGTCTACGCACCCACGAAAGGGAACTGTGCATTCCCCCATTACGCAGTCTCCGAAGGATCCGAGATACCTCTCGAGGATATCCGGTTCTCCGTTGTCGAGACCGCCGGGCATACTCCTGAATCCCTCTGTTACGTGGCTACCGATCTGGCCCGGGGCGACTCCCCGGTCTCCCTTTTTTCCGGCGATACCCTGTTTGTCGGTGATGTTGGCAGGCCTGATCTCTTCCCGGGGAGGGCAGAAGATCTGGCGTCCTCTCTTTATGATAACCTTCACGATAAGATCATGACGCTCCCTGACGAATGCGAGGTCTACCCTGCCCACGGGGCAGGATCGCTCTGCGGGAGGGCGATGGCCGCAAAGCGGACGAGCACGATCGGGTATGAGAAGCGGTACAACTATGCCCTCCGTATCAAAGACAAGGATGCATTTGTCAGGGCTCTCACGTCAGAGATGCCTGCTGCCCCCGATCATTTCACCCGCTGTTCGGCGATCAACCGGGCAGGGCCTGCCCTCATGAAATCCCTCGCCAGACCCGTCCCGCTCGGACCAGGTACCTTCTTTAAGAAGATGAAGGATGACCGGTCCCTCCTCCTCGATGTCAGGAGTTACCAGTCGTTCTCAGGGGTCCACATCCCGGGTGCATGGCACATCGATCTCTCCGGAAACTTCCCCACACAGGCAGGCTGGATCCTTCCCCCCGAAAAGGATATCCTGCTTGTCGTTGAGGAACCGAGGCATGCCGATGAGGCAACCCTCCAGCTCCACCGAGTAGGATTTGACAGGGTCGCCGGGTATCTTGATGGCGGTATGCTCTCATGGGGGGCTGCAGGCCTCCCGATCACACGGGTGCCGGTCCTCTCCGCGGATGAAACACACACGCTGGTCAGTGAAGGGGGTGCAGTCCTTGTCGATGTCAGGTCCAGCGAGGAATGGGATGCCGCCCATGCAGAATCCTCGGTTAACATCCCGTGGCATGACCTCCGGACAAGATTTACCGAGCTCAACCCGACACTTCATTATATCCTGATGTGCAGGGGCGGGCAGCGGGCAAGCATCGCGGCAAGTATCCTGAAGATGCATGGGTTTGGAATGGTCTCGAACCTGGGGGGCGGATATACCGCGTACAAGCGGGCCGGGTATGCGCCGTGACGGGCCGGGATCTTGAGGGGTGGCGGGCTTCCGGATTCCCGATGTGCCTATTGAGAACAGTATTTCCCGCAATTTCCCGATCACATTAGGCGGATTGCGGAACATCGGGTTTTGAGAGCGAGGGGGAGATCCCAACTCTCTGCTTTTCTGAAAGGAACGTATCCGCAACTTCTGTACACTCCGGCTGACCATCAAGACCCGGTTTTTTACGGAGATAGCGTCTGATGGAGCGGGAGAACAGGGCCTCTCTGCCTCCTTTTCAATGCACTGAGCCTGTTCGCTGGCTTATTTTTGAGACAATATATTAATGTAGTATTACTCTAATCTTCACATTGCTCTGAAAAAGAGCAAGGTGGCATCAATGGAACAGAGAACATTCCCCATACTTATGGGGATACTGCTGGTACTCGTTATTCTGACAGCACCTGCGTACGCTGAGATCCCCCCTCCGGAAGATTCAGAAGATCCCCAATTCCTGGAGGTATGGGATGCCCTCATCGCGCTCCAGGAGCAGATTGCCGATGCTTTTTGCACTATCCTTGCCCTCGAAGATGAAGTTGCTGGTCTCAAATTGGAGAATGTCTGGGTAAGCCCGCTTGTGGCATACCCCACTGGCCCGAACGGGCCGCATACGACCTATATCACCTCAGGGATCTGCAACGCGTCAGATCTTCCCTGCACTCCTGGTGCACTGGAAATCACTGGGGAAACAGTGGTGACCGAAGATGATTACCAATGGGTGATCTTCCCGCTCATCCTGCCTGACGGAGGGAAGGTGACCGGGGTGATGATCCATTATTACATCAACACGACTGACCCCGCGACGACGTACATCGCTCAGACGCGTCTGAGCCAGATGACAACCCCTGATGGTGCAACGGTCATGATGGACGATGATACGGACCTGTACGGGCCTGGGCCGTTCGAACACACCAGTTTTGCATCTTACCAGGTCGGGGGTGCAAATACCCTCGAGCTGAAAGTCGTGATCGGCAACCCGGATGATTCGATTGTGATTGGCGGAATCGAGATCTTTGTCGAGAGATGATATCCTCCTCCATTTCCCCTTTTTTAAAAGCGAAGAGCACCACCAAACGTTACGATGAAGATCCCGGATGCCAGCCGGACACAGGTATGCCGGGTGATCCCGGGGAGAACTTCCTGACAACCCTCTGACAGGCATACGGACAAAAAGGGAAAAGAGCGCACCCGAACAATAGGGCCTTCGTGTATTTGAGACACGATGATCCAAAATAAAAATGGCGAAGCCATTTTAAT
>JAAYWH010000006.1 GCA_012516785.1 Methanomicrobiales archaeon | reverse complement strand
GAGTGCAGGACCTGACGATGGCACCGGGACGGTCTGGATCGGGTCGATCCCGACGAATGCAACGATTTACATCGATGGTGTCGACCAGGGCCTGACCGACCGGTATGTGACGAACCTGACGGCCGGGACAAAGAACCTGACGCTGGTGAAGGCCGGGTACCAGAACCTCTCGATGACCTTCGAAGTTGAAGCAGACAAGACGGTCGTGCTACCGACGTACATCCTGACTGAGAGTGCAGGTCCTGACGATGGCGCCGGGACGGTCTGGATCGGGTCGATCCCGACCAACGCGACAATCTATATTGATGGCGTCAACAAAGGTCTGACGAACGCGTATGTGACGAACCTGACAGCCGGGACAAAGAACCTGACGCTGGTGAAGGCCGGGTACCAGAACCTCTCGACGACCTTCGAAGTGGAGGCAGGCAGGACGATCGTGCTCCGGACCTTCATCCTCACCAATGGGGGAGGCCCTGACGATGGCACCGGGACGGTCTGGATCGGGTCGATCCCGACCAACGCGACAATCTACATCGATGGCGTCAACAAAGGCCTGACGAACGCGTATGTGTCGAACCTGACGGCGGGGACAAAGAACCTGACGCTGGTGAAAGCCGGGTACCAGAACCTCTCGACGACCATCGATGTGGAGGCAGGCAGGACGATTGTGCTCCGGACGTTCATCCTGACCCAGGGCGATGGACCGGGTACTGACAGAGGGACGATATGGATCGGGTCGGTGCCGACGAGGGCTACCATCTACCTCGATGGTATCAATCGCGGGCAGACCGACCAGTATCTCTCCAATGTCCCCGCCGGGACACGGAACCTGACGCTGGTGAAGGCCGGGTACCAGAACCTCACCACGACCGTGGACGTGAAAGCAGGAAAGACCACGGTCCTGAAGGCATTCCGGCTCCCGATCAATCCATGATCAGGGCACCTGCAGGTGCAGCCTGATGGCGGGGGTCCCGATCTCCCCCCGCCCTGCCCTGAATCCTTCCAGGACTACCGGTACACCGGCTCCGGGAAGTCCTCTTCTCTTCCTGTATCTCAAAAAAGCCTCGTTCTGAACCGTGGTGCTGTCAGCCCCGTGACAATCCGGTGAACCGGGAACTGCCGGGCTTTTCTGGATCGAGGGGCTCTTCGATCCGGCCGGATGTGACCATATGCAGGAATGGGGATGTGCAGGAGCAGGGAGGGCCCCCCTCCACATCCAACCGGCAAGAGCCCGTGATCACTCTCCCGTCCGGGTGAGGGATGCAGCAGGGATCAGGGAAGAAAAATTTTCGGTCAAAGGACAGGGCAGGATTGCAGTATCAGAAAAGGGGGTGGGTGTTATTTCGCCCTCACTTCACCCACATAGACCTGGCATCCTTCGAACGGATTTGCCGTGCCGACATACAGGCCGGCGTCACTCGATACGAGCGTCCGGAAGCCATAGTTGTTCGCGTCACCAAATCCGTTCAGGTCGGCAGGATACCAGTGCACCCCGTCACTGCTCACCCACATATCAGAGCCGCCCAGGAATGCTGAAAGGGCATGGACCAGGGCAAACGGGTTATCCTCCCTGATCATGCGGAACAAGGTGCCCATATCGCCGGCCGGCATCATCCGGGTGACGTCGACCTCGTTGAGGGAGGGTTCAAGAAGGTCCAGGAATCCGATCGATTGGAGCAGCTCCGGATCCAGGACTCTGAGGAGGCTGCTCGCATCGAACGTGGTGAGGTAGAACAGGCAGTCGTGCTCCTCCAGCTGCCAGCAGTAGAGGTTCAGCGGGTTCCCAAACCCGGACGGCCAGCCGCTCATCGGCATGCCCCGCATCTCGGTTGTCGCCGTCTGCCGATCTTCAGGTATCACGTAACTGCCGATAACGAGGTCCCACCGGCCGTGATCGTTGATCCGGATCAGGTCAAATCCTTTGGGAGAACGTAACCCAGCTGACCCATCAGCATAGGTAAAGGGAAGACCCATCGACCCTACGTAGACGTCGCCGCCAAAGGTCTCAATGTCAGCACCGAACGGGTTCCAGGTATCCCCTGCTCCCCCGCAGACGATCCTCACCCAGTCGCCAGGGCCGGGATTCGTGGTGGTACTTCTCCAGACTTCAAATCCTTCACCACCGGTATAGATGCTCTCCCAGGTGGTTGCGTACAGGCAGCCGTTATAGCTCTCGATCGCACCGATTGCAACATGGTCCCCGAAGTCGGCCACCTTCTTCCAGGTATCGGTATCGACGCTTGGATCATCGGTTGCGTAGATACCCCCATTCCCCAGTCCCACATAGAGCCTCCCGTCGTGCACGGCCATGGCCCTCGTATCGTAGGGTGGTATCTCCCCACCAAAAACGACTGGCTTCCAGGTTTCGCCATCAGTGGACTTGAGGAGGAGGGTTGATCCAAATCCAAGCCCGACCCCGGTATAGAGGGCTTCTTCTCCGTACAGGTCGGTGTACGTGATCATGTACCGGTAGCCGACGCCTTCAGGATACGTGTATCCGTTATACGGGTTCACAAACGTCTGGGCGGTGTGCACCTGCTCCCAGCTGCCATCATGGTAGCGCCAGATCTCTGCGGACATATCCTCTGCCCACTGCTCCACCTCTGATGGGTCAGGAGCATACTGGTTGCCGGGGGTATCCGGGTCTGGGTCCGGGCCGAATGGCGGCGGGGCCATGCCACCGGGGTGGGTAATCTCTGAGACGGTCAGGTTCCATGGGATCATTCCCCCTGCTTTCAGCTGTAAAAAGACGGTGTAGGGGACATTCCGCCCGGTTCCCACATACAGGTCATCCTTGAATTCGGCCATGCACCAGGCATAATTGTTCTGCGGGTCGTCAAAACCGGCCTCGCCAAGCTGTACAAAATGAGGTTCGAACTGATCCAGTTCAACGGGAATGTCGGCACCGGCCGGCAGTCCCAGGAGAAGACAGAGCAGCAAAGCTGCTACCGCTGCCTTCACGAGTCTTTTCGCCTTCATATCTGCCACCTTGAATTTAAAAAATTTACGATTGAAAATTCAAAGGTGTTTGTATATAAATATATTCCCGATCCGCAGGCCCATTCCCTCTCATTCAGGGAGGATTTCTGGAAAAAAATCGTTTCCTCTCCTTTGGAGCGTCCCCCTGTTGATCCGGGAGGGAAGTCATCTTCTGCTCTTTATTGCGACGAAAGCACCCCCCGGCAGGTCTCCGTTTCCAGTCTGGGACCTCTCACTCCGTTGTATAGGATGGGACCTCTGGAGTACCTGCTCCCTTTGGGCAGAGCTGAAACTGGAGGGGAGTGGGAGGGGGAATGGTGGTTCCTGCAGGATGTGATCAGCAGTTTTCCCCGGGGAGCCGTGCCCTGGAGGCAGTTCCAGTGATCAGAATGGTCAAAAGAAGCCCTTTTTGGGCTCCGTTTCCCTGGATCTGCCAAACGGGATCCTCATTTTGCCGGGAACAGCGTCTCGGTTCTCTCAAATACCATTTTAAATCGTCTTCTCTCAAAAATAACGATTATAATCGCTTTAAAAAAAGAGGCCGTATCTGGTTTCCAGCAGGCAGGGATTCCTGGGGGTATATTCCATTGATGGAACCAAATGATCGGTGCTGTATGCAATCTGTGAAGGGTTTTCTTCGGCCTGGTTTTCAGGTCGTTTTTATTGGCCAAGTTATATTTAAACGTGTTATTTTAGCGATAACCGGGTCAATAGCCGGGCAGGAGCCCGAATACCCTCTGAAAAAGCCTGCCAGTCCCTGTGCTCCTCTCCCGTCATCATGATCGGAATGATAGGATACTGCCTGATCGATCAGGGGATATGACCGGGGCGATTCCGCTTACCTTTATATACCAGGTTACTGTTATTGTAAATATTCATTATTGTGATAAACATTAATCACTGTGATGAATCCCTGGACACCGAGCACGGGTGTCGAGGAAGAAAACATGCAAGGTGGCGAAATGACGACGAAATCATGGGTGGATCTCGTAGTGATAACCGCGGTGATCCTGGTGATCGGCACTCTGGTGGTGAGTGCAGCAGATCCTGTACCCGCAAGCAGCGGTACATCATCCCTCTTGTTGATCATCTCTGCAGATGCGAGCGGCAATCTCCTTTCTGACAGCGAACTCCAATTGACCCAGGGGACGACGAACCTGTCCGACAACCCCCCGCTCGATCTCCAGGGGGAGGGGCAGGCTGCGATTGGGTATGATGAACTGACCCTTGCGACCAGCGGGGTGATCAGCTATACCAGTACGATCGATCTCGATACCTCCAGCCAGGGCACCACGGGGGCCAACCTCGAGACCGCCAGGCAGATCGACTATGCGAATGAAGGAGATGGGGATGGTGTCGGGACCATGCACTCCAGGGAATCGGTGCTGATCGAGGTCGATACAGCAGAAGGTGAACCAGGTGAACAAGGTGAACCTGCCGGGGCATGCCCCGCTGAAGGAAGTGGAGAGCCTTGCCCGACCTGTTCAGCGGAGGTCTCCGATTATGGCTCGCCAGCGAGCCAGACCGATAGCCCGTACTGTGTGTTTTCTGACCCTGTTGATGACGATGACGAACCGCTGGATGATGATACCGAAATCCAGGATGACGATGATGAGGATGATTCGGAGAACGGCGATGAGAGTCCCGCCTCGTCAGAGACTACCACCGCCTCTTCTGTCCGGGTGATAGCAGGGAGCGAAGTCCAGCTCAAGGAGGGTTCGGTGAACTCCGCAAGTTCATCACGAACCATCGCAGACAACCCTGATGCAGGGATCGCGGTATCCTATCTCGTGAATGTCGATGGAAGCGGGCATTCCGGCGATGACCGGGCAGAGGGGGCCGCCGAGGTCTATACCGATGCATTCGTGATGGAGGGATACGGGACCAACGAGACGACAGAGCTGAGCTATTACGAGAGTGTCATGGCACAGGGTCTTATCGAGATCTCGATGGAGACCGGCTATTCTTCCCCGTGAAGAGATCCCCCGCCCTTTTTTAAAATGAAAATGCCTCCAGTATTTTCATCTTTTATGCGTGTGGCCCTCAAAGGAATCACGCTATTTTTTTCTAAAAAAGCCTCCGGCACGTTCATCAGGACGGGATAGATGCTGTATATCAGGGAATTGTCGTTCAATCGCGGGGTCATCGTGGTTTTTTTGGGAGCAATCCGGAACCTCCTGAAGGGAACGATTCACGGCATCCGGACCGTGCAACACAGGAACCTCTCAGGAAAATGATCTGGTGCCCCCCCAGAGAGCGAAGAGCCCTTAAAAAAGATCAGGTGTTCGGGCTCTGGAAGGGAACCCGCTCGTCCTTCACCGTGTACGAGGCGCCATTGGTGTACGTCATGTTCACGATGACCCGGTCGGTATGAGTCGTGCCTGAGAGGAGGATCGTGGTCCCGATCTCCGGGTATAACGTGGCTTTCGTCTCGGTCAGCCCGTCCGATCTGACGATCGTTGCGGTCATCACCCTGACAGCGGACTGTCCTGCCCCACCGGCAAAGAGGACCGAGACCCAGGGATCGATTGCCACCGTGTTCTTCGTAACCTGGACGACCACCCGCTGGTAGGGGGGAACAACGCTGGTCGGCTGGGGCTCCAGGCCGAGGGGAGGGATCGGCCCGGGTGTCGGCAGGGGTGTGGGAGTTGGGCTCGGTGTGGGAGTTGGAGCAGGGGTGAAGATCGGACCGCTGCACCCGGCAACCAAAAGGATGCCGATGCAGATGAGGATGAGCGGGAGCAGAACTTTCATACCAGAGTATTAATGGCCGGTGTCAAATGGTTTCTCTTTTTCAGGGAGACTGCCCACTGCTGAAGTCTTAGAGTGAGTCGGGTATCTCGCTCAAGGCTGGATCGTTTCGACATTGGGGTGTGCATAAAGCCCTTTTTCGACAGAACCAGGCAAGTGTATCTCTACTTTAATAGAGAAAGTAATAAATACTGGATGATAGATTTCCCTATCAAAGCCGAGGGGGGGTGGTGCTGATCAATCTTACCTCTTATACCTGTTACGTCACGTAACAATTACCCCGGTTCTTTGCATTTTTTTTTAAGAATCTTCGCATTGCAATATGACTGATATGCTCACAATAGAGGAGATGGTCTTATGAAGGTTCAGCAAGCAGCTGATTATTGGAAGGTAATTCCATTCATACTTCTCGTTCTTTCCATTTTCACAGTGATGCCAGCAATGGCTGATATCATTGTTTATTCCCATGGATTTGAAGCGGATGATGGGGGATACACCCATACTGGAACGCTCGATCAATGGGAGTGGGGTACTCCTGCATTTGCAGCGGGGCCTGTATCTGCTCATTCAGGGTTACGGGTGTGGGGTACCAATCTTGATGGGAATGTTCCTTATTCGAGTGATTCGTATCTTACCTCGCCAGGTATTGCGATACCGGCAGTAACCAGCGATCAGATTATCCGAGTTCGTTTCTGGGCCTGGATCGCAGTCGATGAAATGCTTGACAGAGGTGAGTTCCAGGTTTCCAGCGATGGGATCTCATGGGAAACAAAGAGTGAACTGTTCCATGTCATGCAAGGTGACTGGTCAGAATATTACTTTGATATCACTGATTATGCGGATGGTTCGATATATCTCCGATATCGATTGTATGCGGATGGAGGAGATGAATTTGATCAGAGTCCCTATAACATGTCAGGTCTGTATATCGATGATGTTGCCATCATCATTTCAGATAAACCAGCACTGCAAACCACCCTTATACTTGAAGCGTATGAGGATGATTATTACCTGGCATCATGTCCTTGGATCTATTCTTGGAATGGGGGGGAATTTGAAAAGGATAACGATGTTTACCCTACTTCCAGAGGTCCGGCGAAAGAGGTCACCGATTATTACACCCTGAACACACCTGTGGTTTCCGAAGACGGTCATTATATATTCAAACTCCAGGAGACAGATTCTGAATCGTCATATACGGATGTAGTACAGCTGATAACAGTTGATCATTCAACCATGGTCAAGATCTCAGCTGATGATGGAGGAACCATCTGGACTTATGGAAGTCCCAGTGCTCCGGCCTCTGCATCCACGTCAGCTGGTAACGATGCCGTGGCTGCACTCTCCGTTGAGGATGAGAGGGGATTGAATGTTGGAAATGGTGACTATGTCGAACTCGATTTCAATAACCTGGACATAACCAATGGGGCAATTCTCGTTCTGCGGGTGCTTGGCTACCAGAACGACGGGCCTGTTGGAGATCCAACCTACGTCACACCAGCAATTGCTATCCAGACCCAGGATAGTGACGAGCAGTGGGTTACCAGGCACCGGTTTGCACCAAGAATGGACTGGGCAACCAGTGCCTATAATCTGAAAGATGACTTTGTCATCAATAACAAGGTCAGATTATATGCCACATCATGCCATGAAGGAAAATACCACATTATTGATTACGTCGGCATGGACACCTCTTATCAGGCAGAGGTTTCAGTTACCACTGTCCCATTGGCATCGGCCACGCATTCTGTGAATGGCGATGTCTGTGCAGCCCTCCAGGTTTCTGACAATAATTACGCTACGATGACCTCGCTCGAGTCCCTCGAACTGGCGTTTGCTGTGCCTGCTCAATCGGGTGAGGCGAGGGATTTCGTCTTTGTATCAGAGGGATACTATGTGCCGATAGGGACTTACTTCATATACACCTGGGATGGAAGCCAATGGGCACAGAGGGACGGTTGGTCGATCGAAGGGGGAGTTGACGCAACAAGAAGTTTCGATCTGAGTATGTGGCTTCCGGACCCCTCGGGAGAGTATAAGGTTAGAATCTGGCAAGATTATTGGTATGAAAATGCGGGAATCGACTATGTCGGGATGACGCAAGGACTGGTAACTGGCACCATGATTTCTGCGTTTGACCTCCGGAAAGCAATAGATGTTACGGCTTTGTTAATCTCTTCAGATAATACCCGGGATGAATGGTTGTATGATGATGCAGGGTATCCCTACTCACGGTCCCGAAATCGTTGGGTTGAAGTAAAATGGACAGGGCTTTCGATCAACACGCCTCCCACAACAAATCCTGTTCTTATCGATAATCCACTCCTTGCTACTCCAACAATAAGTTGGACGTATGCAGATGTAGACGGTGATAGCCAGGTGCAGTTTGAGGTAGAGGTGTGGACAGGAACCGGAGGGACTGGGACCAATGTCTGGGATCCAGCCATTGGCACCGGGGATGACAGTTCAATAGTATATGCCGGATCACCCCTGGTTATTGGATCCACGTATTATGCCCGGGTCCGGGCATTTGATGGTACGAGCTGGGGTGGCTGGTCAGAAACATCATGGACCTATGAACTGCCTCCCTTCACGGTCGAGAAGGATTTCAGGTACACGGCAGTCGATTTCACGCCGTATAACTGTGGACTTGACGGTATCTGCCGTACCGATGATGACTACCAGGAGCCGGCTGACCTTGGCATGACGCTTCCGGATACCGATGGCGATGGGATGTACGAAGTCAAGTATGTGGTAAATAAAAAAGGTGAAGTGACGAGCACCAATCCCGGCCAGCTCTATGCCGTCATTACTATCACAGGGATTGGCATTGATACCGTCGCCCTTGATGATGCGTTCGGGACGCAGTTCGATGTGAATCCCGGCAAGCTGGGCGGAGGAGTCGAGGTATTAAAGATAGGCGTGGATGGCCTTGCCGAAGTACTTACGGATACCCCGCAGGTGACCTTTGCTTCGGTTGACAACGATGCAGGGGAAGTCATTCTTGCAATTGATCTCGATACGCCGTTGGAGATAGACGAGGAGCTGATGATCTACCTCAAGTACCAGACTGCCCTGAAGTTCGAAATGCCTGACACCACGGATTTCACGAACACTGCCGACGTCACTATCAATGAACTCACTGGTATAACTGCGGTGGCAGTGGTGGAATTTGTGTAAGAATCTCAAGGCATTCTTTTTTTCCGAACTATCTTCGCATCTTAGAGCAGGTAGTTCCACGAGGTAGTGTCGGTAATTCCACGAGGTTTCCCAAGGAGGAAGGGATAAAAATCGGGGTAAGAATGACTTGACAGGGAAGTCTCAGAACTGAACTCCCGGTACCAGCCCCACTCCTGCAAAGGTTCGAGCATCGAACAGAACAGTCTTTTTTAAAAAACCCTGAAACGCCGGAAAAATAATGCCGTTGGGGAGGGCTTCCACCGGCTATCGTATGGGATATTCTTACCCTCCAGCGGTTATTCGTGACTGCATGAATATGCGGATTCGGATTGTTCAGACCAGCGTGTGCTCCGGTTTTTGAACAACGTATGCGCTATTCCCCTACATTTTTTCGACACTCTGATCGGGCATCGAATGTGACTGATCTCTTCTGCACTTCCATAGCTGTTACGAAGGCGGTATCCCCTGGAAATCGTACCGGTGAGGCAGTACCGGGACGAGGCTGATTCGCCTCCGGGCAATCAGGGATTTTTCCCTGACTTACCAGCCAAGGCATCTCAAAGCCAGCATATAAGAAATACTACGATAGTTCAGGTTCAATCTCTCCCTGTGCAGGTAGGCTGCTTGACCCAAAAGGAGGAGTGATGGATATGGATGGTTTCTTGTCGGATAGAGGAGGTTTGAGCAAGGAGCCATATCCCTCCCCTGGCGAGCGTTACAAGGCGGCATGGACACGATCGATAATGGGCAGCTCAGCATGACCGGACCCGCTGATCAGAACGGAGTGGCTCTCTGGCTGGACCACAACCATTTACATGACTGAAACAAAGCACACATACTATCACATGCACAGGGGGCAGGGGTAGTTCGCGGTGACCGTAGAAAAAATCCGGGCAAGGCACTGGAAAAAGCCTTCGTTTGAGAAGATGGCAGGCGAGCTCCGGTATGGTGAACCAGCTGATGCCGATGAATCGGTGAAGAACCTGGTGATGGCACTCTCGGAACTGGATGACATTGTCACCCTGTCATCATGCGGAGGGCATAAAAAACCATGCACTGAGAAGGGCAGAGTTCCTGAAGGGGATTTCTTCGTGCTGTTTTTTGTGAAACCCACCCGGAAGGGATTCCGTTCCCTTGGGATCATAGTCGAAGCGGCAGGCACGATCGGAACCGATACTATCCTTGTTAAGGTTGATAACCTGACCGACAACCCCGATTTCATCAGTTTCACCCTGGAGGGAACAGGCGGGGTTTTGGCCACCGACCTGGCAGAGGAGATCACCCGTCTTCATGAGATTTTCAAACACCCCCGGAACCGCTGGCCCCTCCTCTCGGGAGGATATGAGGACCTGATCCAGAAGAGAGAGAAGCGATAGGAGCGTGGCGGGAAAGAACAATACCGGAGCAGACCGCACGCGTATCTAATTCCTATCGCATCATAGCCTTCTTGCACGACCTGGCATGATAAAACGGGACCGTAGCTATAAACCGATAGTACCAACTATCATACCGCCAGGTTGAATGATTTTATATAATGCAATCCCAACAGTGAGTAGTGATGTTGAGTCACTCAACATGCAATACAGGAGGAATGGTATGAAAAAGAGTGGAATACTTGTCATCGCTCTCGCGCTGCTCTTCGTGGGCGTGGCGATGGCAGACTCCGGAAATATTGAAGCAACCAAGCAGATCAGCTTCTTCGGAGAGAACGGGTCCTCGATTACTTCGACGGACAGCCTCTTTCTGAGCAGCTTTTCCAATACCATCAATTCCGGGAGTACCATTGATGGGAGTGTCGTGAATTCCAACACCCAGACGAACAGCAGGTTTGTTCTCGGGTCTCTCCACACTCCGGTAGCGCTCAACCACAACATCCGTGTCATCCCCCTCGGAGATATCCCCTCAAATGGGAAGGTATCCGCTTACATTGAAGGCACCATCATGGAAGGGCGCGACAAGTCAAGCTCCTTCTTTGAGCTGATGGAGTTCTCGGAGCGGACCTCGGTTGACGGGAAGATCTTCCTCTTCGACAAGCAGATGGGCTGGGTCTCCGGTCTTAACAGAGCATAAATCCCGGGGAACACCCCACGGGGCTTTTTTTATCGTTCAGCCTATACGGGTCATCATAGTCTCTTTCGGCACATACCTATCAGGGTAAACTGAACTGCTGTACGGGAACGGATATCCCGAAGAATCGCTCCGACCGATAAGGGGAAAACACGGGAATACTCAGGTGTTCATCGAAAAGGAGCTGAGTTCCCTTGATCCGATGTTCAAGCGTGATGGTCAACCCACTCCTGTACGAGTGCACAAAGGGGGAGCTTCTTTTTGTCACTCTTCGTTTCCGTGCTCGCTTTTCAAGGTGGGGACGGACTCATGGAAACGACCAGCTTCCGATAAAAATGGATACGTATAACTATCGAAATATGTCATGATCTGTTTGTATCGTTGGGAGGATGTTTTTCTTTCGCAACTTTACAGGAGTGATGAAACCAGATGAGATATCTTATAATCACCGCATTGGTACTGGTCCTGCTGGCAGGGACCGCTGCAGCGCTTCCAAGCGAGGTAGTACAGAGCATCGAGGCTACTGCGACAGGCGGAGATCTGTATCAGGGGGCATCAAACTATGTCTATGAGGCAGGCGGGGAAGCTGCGGTCGTCACCCAGACTATTGCCTTGAGTGCTGAAGGCACCGGAGAGGTGGATCAGGCTGCCCTGAATGAAGCCGGGGACGTCGATTTTGAAGAAGGGGAGGGTGGCATTTATGGGGACGGCGCAGTCGTCACCCAGAGCACCACCATGACTGCAACCGGGACGGACATCTGGCAGAATTACGGCTACCTCTCCGATGAGTCCTACTGGCTGCCGGGCAACTTTGCGATAGTAATCGGCAACAATGCAGTCGTCTCCCAGAGCCTGAACATGGATGCTACCGGCGAAAATGTCTGGCAGAACTGGGGGGAATATTTCGGGGAAGGCAATTATTTCTGGCCGAGCAATATCGCTGAGGTCTACGGAGAAGGGACTACCACAACCCAGACGATCGATCAGACCGCATCGGCAGAAGAGTATGTCTGGCAAATGGGCTGGAATCTGGCTGATCCTGATGCCGGGTCGCTTGCAACCCAGAGTATCTCCCAGGCTGCCGTTGCGGGTGGGGATATCGAGCAGCAGGCAGCGAACGATGCCTATTTCTATGGTGATGGTGCCGTGGCGATCCAGTCTGTGCTCATGGATGCAATGGCCGGGGGCTTCGCCTATCAGGGTGGTGACAACTACGCGGACATGGGGAATTATGAAACTATCATGGTCGACCAGTCCGCGACGTTGAATGCGGTCGCCGGGGATTGGGTGAATCAGTATTTCTCCAACATGAACTATGAGGCCGGATCCACCACGGTATCCACCCAGGCCGTCACTGCGTACGCTACAGGCACGGATATCGACCAGAACCTGTACAACCAATTCGAAACTGATGACCCGGTATCCGAAGGTACACAGCTGATAACGGCAGGGGCATATGCAACCGATGGGGATGCAGACCAGTATGCCTATAACTGGATGTATACCTACGGTGACGATATCCTTGGCCAGTCCATCGTTCTGAATGCGGTTGCGACCGATGAAGTGTGGCAGTACGGCGATAACTTTGGGGATCTCGATGACAACCTCGACCTCGGCCAGGAGGTCTGGTTGAGTGGTGATGGCGCGTACGTGTACCAGAACGCAGACAACAGTGCATATTTTGGTGATTTTGCAGATATTGCCCAGTATGTTGCGCTCTCGGCCATTTCCGATGACGAGGGGGTTTACCAGTATGCTGACAATTACGCAGAAAACGAATATGCCTATTCGGAATCCACCAACAATGTCGGTCAGGAGATTACAGGGGCTGCAATGGGCGGTGATGCATCGTACCAGTATTTCATCAATTACGCTGATTTAACCGAGAACTACTGGTATGATCCCGGCATGTATAACGTGACCCAGGTCAATGTTGCGACCCTTGCGGCGGATGACTATGCGGACCAGTACCAGTCCAACTGGATTGACTGGTGGTATCCCAACACCGGATCGATCGCCATGGATATGATGGGCGATGCATCTGCTGACGAGCTGTACCAGTACCACGAGAACTGGATTGAGATATACTACTGATCCAATCCGGACTCTCTCTTTTTTTTGCATGAAAAAGCCCCGTGCATTTTCATTCGGTATTCCTTAACGTGAATAAGGTGATGTAATTCCGTAATCCGGCATCGCCATTCGTCCCTCAAGGGAATTAGGTACTTTTTTCATGCTGTGTGGTTGGGAGCACTCGTTTTTGCCGGTTCTGGGATCGCATTCTGGCTGAGGATGGGTGAGACACGTTCACGGGTGTGCGAGTCGTTTCCAGTT
>JAAYWH010000032.1 GCA_012516785.1 Methanomicrobiales archaeon | reverse complement strand
GCCACGATTCTCCCGGGGACCTGTGATCCCGCCCGGATGGAACGGCTCACCTCACCGTTCAGTAAGTGCACCATCTGCGAGATTGATCCTGCCGTCTACATCGACCGCAATACCGGGACAAAACTCTGCGAGACCTGCTACCATCGTATCACGGGATCCCCGGAGCATGGCCAGGTGAGCGGATGACCTGGACCGTCACGGAGCACACCGAATCCCCGTTTGAGAAAGTCGGTAGGCTCTATATCGAGGGAGAGAACCTCGTGATCCGGTCCGACCTGGACCACCGGGGATTCCGTATCCCCCTTTCGGATATTCCGGCAGTCCTGGATGGCGACACCGAGCTGATCTTCCTGCTGGACGGTAAAACAGAGGTCGGGACCGTCCGGCTCTCCACTTCGGGAAGGGCGATGAACTTCGCTATCGAGCCGTTCTATTACACCACCCCGTTGCAGTCAATACAAAGGATGCTTGCCGGGGAACAGCGGAAAGCTCCGCTCTTTGTCGGGAGGGAGCAGGTGGAGGGGGGATAGAAGGATCAACCAATACTTTTTCATACGATATTGAGAGAATCAAGGTTCACTCGATATGGTAACCATCATTCCATTTTTAAAATGAAACCATGGTAAAAAAATCATCGAATAAAGAAATGACGTGCATCATTAAGTGGGAACTAGTGACCAGCAGAGAAGTATACTGGCATATTACTCTCGTATTGCGTATGAAAATGATTTCAGAACCTTTATTTGCTAATTTGAAATATTTTAAATCATTGGGGGAATTCGGGAGACCTCGTGCTGTGTATTTGACTGATAAGAGAGCAGCTAATTCGTCAATCGGGTAATGGTCAGAAGTATTTTGTTTAGCAGATGCTTAATGAAATCCCCCTATTCCCTTCTTTCACATTTGATCGGATGAAACCAGTATAAGGAGAGATCATGAGTATCATACCTGAAAATAGTGAGATACGCCGTAGGCATTTTCGGACTATTGTATTGATAGCAATAATTACATTTCTGACGATGGGAATGGTTGGGAGTGCGAGTGCGGATAGTATTCCCCCAAAAATCGAATCATTCGACATAGCTGATTATGATTGGGATCAGATGTTTGCCTGGACTGGCAATTATTACATCAATGATGATCTCACGCTTTCTCTCTATATTTCAGATTTTGACTCATGGACTGTTCATTGGGATTTTGGCGATGGAAGAACCTTTGATAGTACTGATACCACACCCCCCTATGTCACTATGACAATTAATTACCCATCTCCCGGGGAACACACAATCACCGTGACAGTAACAGATTCAGATGGTGGAGTAACTCACGCAGAAAAAACCATAAATCTCCTCTCAAATCATCCACCAATATTAGGTTTGGATTATGATTTCGATAACGAACTTGCTTTTTATGGATATCCAAGGCTGAATCAACCTGTAAATTTTTACGACACTTCTATTGATGTAGATGGGGAAATAACACGTACCTGGGAATTCACGAATCCTGCTGATTCTTTTACGACGAATGAACAATATCCAGTCGTTACTTTCGAATATCCCGGGTGGTGGGATGTTCAACTAATAGTGATTGATGACCAGGGAGCAGAAGAAACAATTGATGATTTTAGAGTTTTTGTATCATCTGGTGAGCCTGATTTAACCGCCGATTTTACATGCAGGAAAAATAATCCTGAGAATCCCTATGAAGTTACATTTTATGCTTCATCGAATTCTAGAACTCCCATCTATGATTGGAGCTGGCGATTTGATGAGGAGGATGTATATGTATGGTCATACAATCCACCGGAAGTAACTCGCGTATATGAAAATCCAGGGGTCTATACGGTAGATTTTACGGTATGTGATGATTATTGTCAACAATATGGACCCGGTACTGTATATCTCTCGAAAAACATTGTGGTAGATGATTCTTTCGATCCTCCTGCATTAATCGGGTTCACGGCAGACGTTACTGAAGGCTACGCACCACTTGCGGTCCAGTTCACAGATATTTCTGAAAATACCGAAAACCTCGAATGGGACTTTGGTGATGGGACTATTACTGAAGAAGAAAATCCGCTCCACATATACACGGAACCTGGATCCTATACGGTAACCCTCACAAAAACAGTGAAAGGGGTCAATTATCAGAGAGTTGAATATGATTATATAGCCCTAGGGGTAGCAGGCTTCTTCATCGATACTTCTGAAGTACCTGGCGTTATTGACGAAGGCGTCACGACAACCTTCTTTTTCAATTCTGTAGGCGAAGGAGGTCCATTCACATGGGAGATCGATTACTCACACTCGAATCCAATCTTTGAAGATGCGTCGATTAACTCAGAAACAGGAGAATTCACCTGGACTCCACCTACTGGTTCTGGGGAGAGTACGTATGATCTGACCGTCAAAGTCACGGACAGTAACCAGGAATTCCTGACGGCAACGGTAAGCATCATCGTGAATCCCGAGAACCCGGGGGACACTGAGCCCGATGCCCTGTTCTCCTGGTCTCCGATTGACCCCTACGAGGGTCAGGGAAACCCCTATGCTGGACAGGAAATCCAGTTCACTGATAAATCCACCGATGAAACTGGTTTTATCACCGCATGGTATTGGGAGTTTGGTGACGGTGCCACTTCAACCGAGCAGAATCCGGTCCATGTCTTTTCATCGGATCAGACCTATACCATCACTCTCGATGTTATAGATGATACCGGGCTGACCTCCCGCTACGAAGAAGCGGTCTATGTAGAACCTTATCCCTTCCCCGAGGCGCACTTTGAGTTCGTGCTGGGTACAACATCGGATCACACAACCTTTACTGATACATCTGTGACCTGCTATGGGGCTGCTGAGCCCTACGAATGGGACTGGGACTTTGGCGATGGCTCCACATCGACTGAACAGAATCCTGAACACCAGTACGGAGAGGAGGGAATATACAATGTCACGCTCACCGTAACAAATGGCCTTACCGACACCTGCTCTCACCATATCATTATCACTGAAGTAACACCGGCCTCATTTGATATAGACACAGGGCAGACTGCTGCCATCACTGCTGCCATCGATAGCAACCGGGTAGTCTGGAGTGCGGAGAACACGATCTATCTCTATGAACTTGATTCGGGGCAGACCACCGTTATCGAACCCTCCACCGTTTATGCCATAAATCCCTCCATTTCCGATGATACGATTGTCTGGGCAGGTGCGGTTGCAGGTGGCGACTATGATATATACAAATACGATGTTGCTACCGGGATTGAGTCGGTGCTGGTATCCAATCCATACGAACAACACTTCCCCAAACTATCGGGAGATTATCTCGTCTATGGGGAATATCGCTCTGACCATGCTGAACTCTGGAGCTATAACCTCAATACTCTCGAAACGACCAGGATTTCCGAACAATTGTCCTCTACAGGAGTCCGACCGTTTGACATCGATGGAGACTATGGGGTATACCTGGAATCCATACCATATACTCCCTACTCCATCCTTCACCTTGTAAATATCCTGACCCACGAATCAATCCAGATTGGCGAGACTGCTACCGAGAAGTATAATCCCCGCATTTCTGGGACCAGGGTGGTCTGGGAGCAGGTGGAAGAAAAGAGGATCCAATCGGAAAATGACGTGTACCTGTATGACAGTACGACCGGCATCGTTTCCAAACTCTTACTGGACAGCGGGGATGAATATAACCCGGCAATTTACGGTGACTATGTCGTATGGATCGATGCCCAGAGCGGCGGAGGGGATGTATACGTGCACAACCTGGTGGATGACACCACTCTGCCCCTTACCACGGATTCTGAATCGCAGATGTATCCTGCAATCGGGCCGTCAACCGTGATCTGGGAAGAATGGGATTCCACACTTCAAACCATGGTCCTCAAAGGCACAGCATTTTCTGCTTCGGAAAATCATGACCCGGTTGCGTCCTTCTGGTACGACTACCCCGGTTCGGGTACTAGGGAATACCCAATACCTGGCGAGACCGTCTCGTTCTCTGACGGCTCCTGGGACGAGGACGGGGACACCCTCACCTGGCAGTGGGACTTTGGTGATGGAACGACATCAAGCGAGCAGACCCCGGCCCATTACTTCAATACCGGAATATACATTGTTACCCTGACCGTGACCGATCCATCCGGAGCATCTTCGTTCCAGACAAAAGAGATTACCATCACATATCATCCGGAAGTGAGTTTCACGATGATGCCGGAACCGCCGATCGAAGTCGGCGAGACCATCACATTCACAGGTACTGCCACCGATCCTGACGGAAGCGTTGAGGCCATCGAATGGCTTCTCCAGAGCTCGACCATTTCAGAGACGTACACTGAAGCTGAGTTCTCCTATACGTTCGATGAAACCGGGCTCTACCTGGCGATATTCACTGCGACCGATGACCTCGGGACGACCAGTTCAACTGCCTGGCCAGTCATCGTAAATGATGCTGATATGACCTCATACTTCATGCTGGTACCCGGTCTGACGATCGAAGACCATGTATTTACCATCAACCCTGAGATCACCACCCAATACCTGGCAGAGGATATCGTCACCATCTCCGGCGATGATGTGATCATCGCCATGAACGGTCTGACCACGACCATCCATACCGAGGGCCTGACTGAAACCGATGGCCAGATCTCAGGCACCATCGTTTCAGGGACGATCGAGAATATCCCCTTAGAGGCAGACATCCCTGATCTTGGGATAGTCGAGGCCGGCTTCTCTGCCAATGCAGGGCCAGAATCGGATTTCGGGTTTGAAGGCTCTGACTTTGCAGGAATTATCGTGAATATCAATGAAAATCCAAGCACCGAAGTCCAGTCCTATTACACCCTTGCCGCATCCGAAGATGGCCTCCAGATCACAGACACTGCCTATGTCTTCAACATTCTCGGTGCAACACCAGAGAACGGGGTTGATGTCACCAGCGCAACTGTTACGATGACCGCTCCGGCCAGCTGGGTCGAGGGCCAGGGAGGACCGGACCATGTCCGGATATTCCGATACTCAGAGTATGATGGTACGACAGAGATCCTGATACCGATGTGGACAGTTGAGGATGGGATCTATACCTTTACCGCGATATCCCCCCAGGGGCTCTCCGTATTCGGGCTTGTGGGGGTACACTCCCAGGCACCAGTGATGGGGATCATGGTGTTCCCCATCGATCCAATCCCCGTAGGATCTCCCGTTTCGGTGAGTGCCATGTTTACGGATTCCTCTGATGAGGAAACACACACAGCACTCTGGCAGTGGGGTGATGGAACAGAATCGGGAGGGGTCATCGCAGATGGAACAAAAACAGTAACCGGATCGCACACCTACTCAAGCCCCGGAATATACATCATGACCTTAACCGTTACTGATAGCTGGGGAAGCGCTTCGTCCGTAGTTGCAGACCAGTACATCGTTATCTATGACCCCTCCGCCGGCTTCGTCACTGGCGGCGGCTGGATCATGTCACCGGAAGGAGCATACGCTCCCGATCCCACAATGACCGGCAAGGCAACCTTCGGTTTCGTCTCGAAGTACAAGAAGGGAGCAACGGTCCCGACCGGGGAGACCGAGTTCCAGTTCAAGGCAGGAAACCTGAACTTCAGGTCCACCAGCTATGACTGGCTCGTGGTTGCCGGCGCAAAAGCAATGTACAAGGGGACGGGAACGATCAATGGCGAGGAAGAATACGGGTTCATGCTCACTGCAATCGATGGGCAGATAAAAGGGAGAGACAGCATGGACAAGTTCCGGATCAAGATCTGGGAAAAGGCGACCGATGCTCTCGTGTATGATAACCAGCTAAATGCCTTGGATACTGACGACCCGACAACGGTTATCAGCGGCGGATCGATCGTAATCCACACGAAATAACTTTTTTTTCCACTAAATTTGTCGAACATCCCTCTTTTCCATTCGTGAGAGCCGCATCTCACCTAGATTCGTCGTTATCGTTATCGTTATCCTACTGCCCATCAATCCCATCTGAGCGATCAATGAACCGTAGATGCCTGCAAATCTGAGCCTGTGAAAACAATACAAGCACCATTCCTTGAATCACGGTCCCATGCCATCAGAAAGGCAGACTTAACTGAGCTGTGGTTCGACCGTACGCGGAATCAGGGGACAATTCATAAAAAAAAGGAAAATCTAGTCCTCACGCTCTGCCTTCCCACTCTTCCGGAAACATGCGGGAAGGACCCGGAGAAATTTGTAGTGAAGGAGGAGATGCAGGATGACGAGGATTGAGAAGATAATTCCCCACCGATCGTGCATGGTCATCCATACCTGCCGGGAGAGGCCCATAAAGACCGCCTGGCCGCTGAATCTCCCCCCTTCCGGAAGGAACCCGTAGAGCACCACGCCCGAGAGAAGGGTAGGGATGAATGCGATGAACATGATTATGTCCACGATAGCATTAATGGTTACTTTTCTCATAGAACGGTGATTGGGACCGATTGGGTATTAATTCCTCTGGATTCGACTGACCGGAACATGATCCGGCTCCACGATATCAACAAACCTCGCAAAGGACCGGAGTGGTCAAGAGAGAGAGTGATGAGCATCCTTCCCCTCACCGTGATTGCAGAGAGGGCCCGGACCAGGATCCTCTGTTATTTTCACACCGGCTCGGTACGAATGGTCGAACATTCCGGGCCCACCCAGTATATCCCCTCACCATCGTGTACATAGCCACGCTGCAGCCTCTATCCACCTGGGCGCATAAGATATTCTCGCGAAAGGGACCACGATAACTTTGATGGAGTTCTCTCCAGGCCAGGATTATTTATAGATGATCTTCCTTCATAATCCTGCCCTCTTGATCCTCCCCACCACCCCGATGCATGCTGATGTCGATACCTTTGTGAGAGGCATATGACCTGGTTACGGTAGGCTGCGAGACTACTCGTGGAAGGATTGAGCAGCGAAAGGCACCACTGTTTATCGGGAGGGAGGTGGTGGAGCCAATAGCTCGATTCGTCTCTGAATGATAAACTTTTTTAATCAATTGATTATATTTTCTAATCATGCTTGAGCTGCTCATCCCCTCCCAGACCCGGATTAAGCTCCTTACCCTCTTCCTCATGAACCCGGGGAGAGAGTATTACATCCGGGAAATTGAACGAACAACGGGTGAAAATTATGCTGCCATATACAGCGAACTCGCAAATCTGGAATCATTGGGCCTGCTCTCAAAAATGAGGAAAGGGAATCAGGTCTTCTTTTCGGTGAACCAGGATTTTTTCCTCTACCATGAGCTCCAGCAGATTATCCTTAAAACTGAGGGGGTGGGAAGAGTCCTTCGCGAACAACTTGGAACCATGCAGGGAGTATCCTGCATATTCATCTATGGCTCGTTTGCTGCCGGGCGGCCAGGATTAACGAGCGATATCGATGTATTCATTGTCGGGGATATCGATGAAGATACCATTCTCACCGCGATAACAGACGCAGAGGAGAAACTGGGGAGAGAGATCAATTATACGCTCATGAGAAAGCAGGAGTTTATTTCACGGCAACACAAGAAAGAACCGTTCGTCACCAACGTCATGCGGGAACCAAGAATAATCCTGGCGGGATGCCATGATTGAAGATCTCGAACGGGAAGGACTTATCAGACCTCTTTCTGGTGGAAACGAGAGGGTAAAAGACACCCTCGCACTCGCTCACCGCGATCTTGACGTTGCGAAAAAACTCCTCCATTCAAGCAACGACTGGGCTTTTTCGGTAGCGTACAACGCCATCCTCCAGGCAGGAAGAGCATTGATGTTCTCGAAGGGGTATCGACCAGCAGGCTCAAATCAGCATATCTCGGTAGTACGGTTCTGTGAAGAATTTCTCCGTCCTGATGATGCCCGCTGGTTCGAACGGATGAGAAGGAAGCGGCACCAGGCTGTGTATGACAGCACTGGATCAGTTTCAGACCAGGAGGCTGAGAATGCGGTAAAAAAGGCAGAAGCTATCCTGTATATGATTGAATCAATCATACACGAATAGAAACGAATCTGGACACCTTCAATAACCGCTGTTTATCGGAGCACGTTAGACCGGGCAGACCGAGTTTCAGTTCAAGACGGGGAACCTGAACTTCAGGTCCACCAGCTACGAATGGCTCGTGGTTGCCGGTGCAAAAGCCCAGTACAAAGGAGTCGGGACCATCAACGGTGCAGGTAACTATGGGTTCATGTTAACAGCAGTTGATGGGGCGATCAAGGGTGATGGTACCGACCTGTTCCGGATCAAGATCTGGGACAAGGCAACTGATCAACTCGTCTATGATAACCAGCTGAATGCCCTGGATACTGATGACCCCACAACAGTAATCAGCGGTGGATCGATCGTGATCCACACCAAATAATTTTCCCACCACCTTTTTTCAACCTATCTCCATTCATTTCTTCTATTTCTTTGATTTGTGTTCGAGGGGTAGAGAAGTCCAAATCTCAGAGTGGGGAAAAAGGTGAACATCGCTATTGATGTCACTGATGCAGGTCGCACGGATGCTTGCCGGGGAGCAGCAGAAGGCGCCGCTGTTTGTCGGGAGGGAGCAGGTAGAAGGGGGGTGCACTATGAAGATAGCGATGGTTCAAAGAGCTTGCAACCAATTAGAGGAGTATTCACCTGATGCTTCGTTCAGGGTATCCCATTTCCTCCCCTCTTACGCCAGGGAACCCCTCTGTATTCTCTGAATACGAAACTTGTCCTGCCTTCATTCGATTGAAAAAAGGGTGGTAATGGATCAGAACTCACACGGTTCCGGCTGGACGAAGTTGTAATTGTTGTTGGCATCATCCAGGGCATCGTGGAATTGTTCAAGAGTGTCCCGTGTGGAGGTTGAATCCCACAGTGCTGTGTCTGCAGCGGTCATCAGGTCATCGATGCTCACGAACCCGAGTGCAGGCCCGGCATAGACAATCGCGTTTCCATCGACAAAATCCGCCAGGACGTTCAGCTGCATGGCCGCAAGCGAGGCCGAGAGCTGGTACCGCATATCGACCGCATCACGGGCCAGCAGCCAGTCCTTGACCTGCTTATAGCTGGTTGGATTGAACTCGGTAGCAACACCGGTCTTCTTGTTGTACTTCCAGAGGTTGAGATCCACGAGTGCTGAAAGCGCATCTCCTGTTCCAATCACGGTAGTAAAGGTCTTCTCGCCATTCTTGTTCGACCAGTAGCCGGGCGTCATTCCGCCGCCAGCCCCGAGGCACAGGTTGCCGAAGGAGACGGTCTCCTCGTCATCGCATACGAGCACGACTTCAACACTCTTCGGGGTCGTACTCATCCACGTCCCGCTTAAAGATTCACTGACCGTATAGGTTCCAGGGGCAAGCTTCAGAGTGACAGGAGTGTAGTAGATCGTGCCCTCGATGTCAACCGGCCATCCGGTAATTTCCATCCCGTCGTCGTTCTCGCCGTTTGCATTGGCGTCGTAGAATTTGATGACGTCAAGGTAGGCAGGGCAGGAGACAGTCAGGGTCTTGGTGACGGTTTTCGGCACGCAGCGGAACGGCGTCACTTTGAGTTTCACAGTATAGGTGCCAGGAACCGTGAAGGTGTGGGTCGGATTCTGCTCGGTGCTGTCCGTCACACCATCGTTCTGGAAGTCCCAGGCGTAGCTGTACGGGTCCATCCCGCCATGGCTTGCATCGGTAAACTGAACAAGTTCGCCGGTGAATACCGGATCAGGACTGTAGGTGAAGTCCGCGACCAGCGGGTCTGATGTGCCGGCATACCCGGTCACGCTGATGTCGCTCAGGTAGACCATCCCATAGTTCCATCCCGAGGGATCACCAGCCCATGACCCGGCAAAGACCTGCAGGTGCTCCATATCGCCGTTGAAGCTGAGGCCGACCGGATAGTACTGGGGCGGACCACTGACCCACGATGTGTAGAATCCCTGCTGGACGCCGTTGACCTTGGCAAACATGACGCCGAGGCCGTCATCGGTCTTGTCGCCGTTGCCGTTCGCGTCGATGGCGTGATACAGGATCTCTATGGTGTAGATACCGCCGGTATTGATGCGTCCGGCATTCTCACCGCTGTTGCCCCAGGAGGTCGCCTGCCATTTATCAACACCGTCGCGGTCAAACCAGAGGCCGTGGTTGTTCCAGCTTCCGTATGCACCTTTTGGACTCGGATACCACGGGTACGGGCTCGGTATGGAGTCGACGGTATCCGGAGTACTGAGGAGAACATCATAGTCAAGCTCACTCCGGCCGCCAGAGGCCTGGAGACCGTGCTTGTCATCCAGATCCTGGATCTCTATACCGTCGCCTAAGAACGTTTCACCGTCCCAGTAGCCGACCCAGTCGTCACACTCGGAGACCATCCAGCCGCCACATTTACCCTGGTACACACCGAAGGGCCCGGGGTTGAAATCTCCCGCACCTTCACCGCGAAGCCCTACCTCGATGTAGGGTGTGTAGGAATCAGGGTAATTGCCGGGATCCTTGGCTGTAGGCCCGACATATGTCTCCCATTCGGTCGGGTTGCTGGGAAGACCATGCGGCTGCGTGATCTTACTCATGTCGAGCGTATACCGCAGTACCAGATCGCCCTTCGTAAGGTCCC
This sequence comes from Methanomicrobiales archaeon, assembly GCA_012516785.1. Taxonomy (GTDB): domain Archaea; phylum Halobacteriota; class Methanomicrobia; order Methanomicrobiales; family Methanospirillaceae; genus UBA9949. The sequence continues at coordinate 6,763 of JAAYWH010000032.1, read as the reverse complement.
ATACCGGTACATTCGCTTCTCCCCCGAAGTACCCGGCAAAGTGCGTGGAGAACCAGTTTGCAGATCCCTCATAGTTACCATATGCAGTAGTAACCGGATCCTCTGCGAGGACAGGACCGGCAATCAAACACAGGGCTACCAAAAGCCCAAGTCCATAAGCTAATTTCATGTCAACACCCCCTCCAGCTCAAACCAGGAATCATCTCCATTCATTGAGCCGATTAACCTTCATCTACCAGATGAATTAACTCGATAATTAAAGCGTGAACACATGAACTTATGCATTGGTGATCCACGTAACTCAGGTAATTTTATTGTGCCATGTTACGAAGTAACATGCCCTCTCCGAAATAAGATATAAAAAGCGTTGCACAATTTACATCTCTGAAACACTTCTTAGCGTGAGGTCGCGCAGGCACTGCTGGTGGGACCAGGAGGAAGGGTGGTTATGCGAGGAAAAAGGGAGAATATCACGCAAAACGCGTTCCGATTTCCCCCCAGCCTATCCACACGCCTCATCGCCCTTAGGATACTTCCTGGCGACCGGATGAGGGGTTGGCGAAATGCTTAACCTCTTGGTGCATCTTCGGTATAGCTGCCAGTACATGGGGTGAAGATGCATGCGAAAGGTGGACGTTGAGGGGGCCACCCTTGCATACGACGTATACGGTTCGGGAGAACCCACTTCTCCTTATCCATGGTGCGTTCATCGCCGACGCCCTGATGCCACTGGTACGCGAACCCACAGTGGATGAAAAATACCGACTCATCCTCTATCATCGCCGGGGCTATGGGAAGAGCAGCCACCCGAAAACCCTCACGAGCATCGCAGAGCAGGCAGCAGACTGCACGAACCTCCTCGATCACCTGGACATCCCCCATGCCCATATCCTCGGACATTCCCTGGGTGCCTGTATTGCACTGCAGCTTGCCCTGGAGGATACGGACGTCGTCCACACGCTTGCACTCCTCGAACCGGCGCTCATCGTGGGATCCTCGGGGCCTGCCTCCCGGGAATCCCTGGAGCAGGGCTGGCAACGGTTCCGGAACGAGGACCCGGAAAAATTGGTAGATGAATTTCTGGAGGCACGGTATGGGAAGGGGTACCGGACGGCGCTCGACCAGGTACTACCAGGGGCATTCGAACAGGCCGTTGCCGATGCCTCGACGGTGTTCGAACAGGACGCCCCTGCACTGCTGGCATGGAGGTTCGGGGAAGCCGAAGCCTCGCGTATACGGCAGCCGGTGCTTGTCGTCTATGGCAGCGAGAGCGTCGCACTCTGGGCACGCTTCGGGGAGACCCAGCAGCTGATTCTGAAGTGGTTCCCCAACATCGAGGGCTTCCTCCTCCTCGGCGCTGCTCACGGGCTGCAGCTGCAGAACCCCCCTGGGATGGCCGAAGCACTCACCGGATTCTGGTCCCTTCACCCGATTCAATGGTGAGGAGCGAGATGTCCGAGAGAGAGTTCAAGAGATATCAGGGCGCTTCCTTACCAGCATATACCGTTACTGACGGGTACCAGGGGGGGTAGGAGATAAGCCCTTCCTCGCGGATCGGATCATGGAAGATGATCTCATCTCCGTTCTTTTTGACGGCAGGAATATAGGAGAAGTAGGTGTGCCGCTTCACCTCCACGAGGGTATCGTACATTCGGGCTTCTGAAGGCGTGATGTTCGTGTATTTTTCATATGAAAAGTCCCGGATCACACCCCTGAATATCTCATATACCATGACCGGGTAGGAGGAACTCTCTTCCCTGATGACAATCCATCGGAGAGGATGGAACGTGGGATAGGACGTTCCGTGTGTCTGCTGATACACATACCATTTCAATCCAAGGCTGACAACGGTGATGCCGGTAAAGAATGCCCAGTACACCGATACCAGTGCTGAGGTGAATCCCCATGACAGGATAATCCCGAGCGAGATGAGGGAGAGTGCCGTGATCCCGAGATAGAAGGACATCGGGTAGAGGCTCACCCCATACCTTTTCTCGGTCAGGGGATACAGGAGCGGCAGGCCGGGAGCCGGAAGCCAGTCCAGGAACAGGTGGAGAAAAGCCCCGGCCAGCACCGCAGCGAATGCTGCCAGGACCCCCACTTCCTGCAGGGAACCTGGAAGGAGACCAACGGATGAGAGGGCGAGCAGCATACCGAATCCAAGCACCGACAGGATGGCAGCTCCGAAAAAGCTGTGGTTGATTCCCCCGTGATACAGAAGATAGAGAGAGGGTTTCCTGCGGGCTATGAAAAAGTATGCCACATCGATATCGATGATCACTGCCCCAAGGATGCCGAACGGGATGAGCGAGCTGTTGCCTGTTGTAAAGAGGAGGAGTGATATGGCGACCACGTGGGTGAAAATATCCATTGGATTACGGTGGACGGTTGAGAGACAAAATGATTATGGATGGGGATCCGGATGGTCATCTTGAGGAACGATGACAGAACTAGAATCACAACCACCTCATCTCAGTCCATAGGGACCTTCTTTCCAGACACCTTCCGCGACGATCCACCATTTGGCACTCCCAGGCAATTCCACGATTGACCGGTCGTAATTGACCGATTCTGAACCCGGGTTCATTCAACACAACTAATAACTACTAAAATATACTAAATTAGTAGATAGTGCAAAGAGCCTTATGCCAACACTACCCGAACGACCCCCTTCTGACTGGAAGCAGGCAATCACCGCACGGAACACTGCGTTCGCAACAGACCCAAAATTCCAGGAAGAAGTCGCCGAATACAATCGCCGCTATCTTGCCTGGGATGAACTGAAATACCGGATACCCGACCCTGATCGAAGAAAAGACACCTGGGCGATCATGAAATTACTCCGGGTATTACGATACGAACAGGTTCCTTTTCCTCGTCTTCCCCTCACCTATTCATTCACCCCTGATATTGTCAAAAGCCTCCATACCATCGACCGGTACCTTTCAGGGACCTTACGCATCCATAACAAGACCATCCCCCTCGAAGAGTCGTATATCATTAATGCACTCATGGAAGAAGCCATTGCTTCGAGCTTACTCGAGGGAGCGGCAACCACCCGTAAAGCAGCAAAGGAGATGCTGCGGAAGGGAAAGAAACCGAAGAATGCTGCCGAGCGGATGATCCTGAACAACTACGAGGCGATGCGGTTCATTCGGGAAAAGAAGGACGAAGCCCTCTCACCTGAATTCATCCTTGCCATACACCAGATGGTGACGAAAGGGACCATCAATGAGGAATATGGGGGAGGGTTCCGAACGACCAATGACGTCGTCGTGGCTGATTCGGAATCCGGCGTGGTGTACCATACCCCTCCGGACTTTTCAGAGATTGAGGGATTCGTACACGACCTCTGTGCCTTTGCCAACAGCGACAGTGCAGGATCGAAAGAGAGTGGTGTTCCGTTCATCCACCCGGTCATCAAAGGGATCATACTCCATTACCTGGTCGGGTACCTTCACCCCTTCCATGACGGGAATGGTCGGACAGCACGGAGTATCTTCTACTGGTATGTGCTCTCACGGGGGTACTGGCTCTTTGAATACATGCCGATCTCGCGGATCATCCTTCGCTCAAAAAAGAAGTATGCTCTCGCATACCTCCACACCGAATATGACGGATCGGACATCACGTATTTTCTCCAGTATACCCTGTCGTGCATCAATGCAGCCCTGACCGATCTGCTCACCTATCTTGAGCAGCAACAGGCAGTCCAGAGCGAGGCAACCGCTCTCATCCGGGAGATACAAGAGATCAATCCACGCCAGGCCCTTATCCTCCGTGAAATGAGGGAGCATCCGAATGAATATTACACGATACGGGAGATTATGCAGGACTATAACACGGTCTACCAGACAGCACGAACTGATCTGTTACATCTTACCGAACTGGGGTACCTCCTCAAGCAAAAACGGGGAAAGGAATACCTGTTCATCTACAACGAACAGCTGAATCTCCGGAAAAACGTTAACCGGGAGAGGAAAGGCCGGAAAGCCCAGGACTAATCCCCTGTTATACGCCAGAAAATCCTTTTTTTCGGCCTTCCAGTCATGGAGCAGGAAGCCGTTAAGGAGGGACCCCCCCACCAGAGGCTTCCTGCGATCCGTTCAGTGAGGACTAACGAATGACCTAATCTTTATAATAGTACCCGTACACATCACGCATATGCATCGCAAGATTACTTTTCTCGTGACGATAGCACTGCTGTTCATACTTCTGGGGGTAGGAACCGCGGCTGCCCTGACCTGGCAGAATGAAACTGTTGATTCGGGAGGATATGGTGAGTATTCATCGATCGCACTCAACGTTGCCGGCGAACCCCGCGTGAGCTACTACGACCGGGCACACGGAGATCTCCGGTTTGCGAAGAACAACTATGATGGCGGGGGATGGAGGATAGAGACGGTGGATTCCGCAGGGGATGTGGGGCTGTACAGCTCCCTTGCCCTGACCAGTGCCGGAACTCCCTGCATCAGTTACTATGACTATACCAATGGTAACCTGAAGTATGCAGCATACAGCGGCTCTGCCTGGACAATCCAGACCGTGGATTCAGCGGGTGACGTGGGGCTGTACACCTCGCTCACGCTCAACGACTACGGGGAACCCTGCATCAGTTATTACGATCAGACCAATGGAGACCTGAAGTATGCGGTGCATGCTCCGTCAGGCTGGACCATCCAGACCGTGGATTCGGCAGGGGATGTGGGACAATACATCTCCCTCGCCCGGGACTACGCAGATGAACCCTGCATCAGTTACTTCGATGCCACGAATTATCGCCTGAAATATGCGGTATTCAACGGTGCCGTCTGGCAGATCCAGACCGTGGACGCGGCCGGTTTTGCCGGGATGTATACCTCCCTCGCAATGGATATCTACGGCAGGCCCCGGATCAGCTGCTACGACATGACCAATGCGAACCTGCTCTACGCGGCTTATAACAGCTCAGCCTGGCAGATCCAGACCCCGGATGCCACCGGGGCGGTCGGCAAGTACAGCTCGCTCCGGCTTGACGGCTCCGGAATGCCGCACATCAGCTATTACGACGAGACAAACCAGGACCTGAAATACGCCGCCCTGAACGGATTGTCCTGGCAGGTCGACACCATCGATACTTCTGGTGTTGTCGGGCAGTATACGTCCCTTGTGCCGGATGGTGCCGGAAATCCCCAGATCAGCTACTATAATGGTACCGCGGGCGCCCTCAAGATTGCCCATCCGCCGCTGCCGGCACCCACCGTCACTGCCATGAATCCCCCGAATGGCGTCCTCGGGTATACGTTCGCCGCAACCATCACCGGCGCCAATTTCCACCCCGGTGCATCGGTCAGGCTTTCCAACACGGGGTATCCGGACATCTGGGGATCAGGGGTCGTGGTCACCTCACCGACCACGATCACCTGTACTTTCGTCATCAAGGCAACAGAACCGGTTGACTACCGGAACGTCGTCGTTACCAATGCCGATGGCCAGTCAGGGACCGTGCCGGATGGCTTTGCCATTCTCAGACAGAGCACGGGCGGCCTGAACTGGGCAGTCGAGACAGTAGATTCCGCGGGAGATGTTGGCTGGAGCACCTCACTAGCACTGGACCAGTACGGCAGACCCCGGATCAGCTACCTCGACTGGTCCAATCCTGCCCTGAAGTATGCAGAATATAACGGTTCAGGCTGGGAGATCACCACCGTGGAGAGACCCGGGGGAGTCTGGGAGGGTACATCACTGGCACTGGATAGTGCCGGAAACCCACGGATCGCGTACCAGGACCGGGCAGCCGGGGCGCTGAAGTATACCTCGTATGATGGTACATCATGGCAGACCTCGGTGGTAGCTCCTGACGGGAATTATGGCGGGGATGCATCCATGGTATTGGATCCAGCGACCGGAAACCCGCGGATTGCCTACTTCGATTATGCAGGTTCCGTCCTGAAATACGCGTCGTATAACGGCTCAGCATGGCAGATCCAGTCGGTGGGGATGTATGCCTATGACATCTCCCTTGCGCTGGATCATACCGGCAAACCCCACATCAGCTTCAATGACGGGTCGGGTCATCTGCAGTATGCTTCCTGGACCGGATCGGCCTGGAACATCCAGATGGTCGATTCCAAGGCAGGGGCGGGGACCTCCCTTGTGCTCGACAGCGCCGATACTCCCCATATTGCCTATGGTGACCTGATAGGAGGTACCTTGAAGTATGCGGAATATGATGGCACGGCGTGGCATAGTTCCACCCTTGATAGCGGATATGCCGGACTATCCACCTCCCTTGCCCTGGACAGTAAGGGGCATCCCTGCATCGCGTATACCGGTCCTTCTGACTCCTCCCTGAAGTACGCGGAATATACTGGCACAGCGTGGAATCTTCAGACCCTCGACATCGCAGGCAACACCGGGCTTGACATATCATTGGCACTCGACGAAAGCGACAACGTCCATATCAGCTACCGGTACATGCAATCGATACCACCCGTAACAAATTGCGACCTGAAGTATGCCGGAGGAACGCGTATCGTGCCAGCACCCATCCCGGGCGATCCCCGGCCGACCATCCCCCTTCCGAATTATACCCGGCCGGAGATTGAAAAGTGGAATGTCACCAGGCCTGATGTCGCAGTATGGAATGGTACCCGCCCGGAGGCGGAAAAGGGGAACTTCACCAGGCCGGATGTAGCAGTATGGAACGGTACCCGCCCGGAGGTGGAAAAGGGGAACTTCACCAGGCCGGATGTAGCAGTATGGAACGGTACCCGCCCGGAGG
>JAAYWH010000031.1 GCA_012516785.1 Methanomicrobiales archaeon | reverse complement strand
TCCACTCACCGGGATATCTCCTTCTTCAGGAACTATTGTTGCAGTGGTGATGTTGAGTGAGATACGCCCCTGGTACTCATCGACCAGGGCGTAGTAGACGCTATAGACGGTTCCCGGGTTGAGCCGTTCCTTCCCCTCTTCCTTCCATATCACGAATTTTACCGTACCGGATTCATCGCCAAGAAGTCCGGACTGGAGCATCCGATCATGGCTCACTTCCCATTCCTGGATAAATTTTCCTCTCACACTACCGATGCCAGGGGTAAGTTCAGCAAGGGGGGTCATCTCAGGGATAAGGGGCGTTTCACGGGAGATCTCTTTTATGGTGGTTCCCGAATGGATCTTCAGGTTGGGTGTTCCTTTGTACTCATCCACCACGACCGATTCGAAGCGGTACCATGAGCCGGCAGACAATCGTGGGGCATTTGCTTTAGCCCATACCACAAACCGCATCGCTCCAGTGGGATCCGCGAGGATTCCCGTCTGGGATATCGCGGCAGAAGGAGAACTGGAGAGAGAGACCACTTTTGCCTCGATGGTTGCCCAGTCCCCTGAAGTGAGCTGACGAAGTTGCCGCTCCTCTCCGGCAGTCCCTGCCGTCCCTGGCAGGAGGTCCGGGATGGAGAGATCACGGGCAAGCTCGTTTAAAACTGTTCGTTCTGCTTCCTGGGGTGGCACTCCGAACTCCTCCATGAGGCGGCGGAGTTTTGCCTCGATTTTTGTCCTGTCGGCCTGGTGGCCTTTTGCACTGACTTTCAGGGAGATTCTTTCACTTATACTGGAATAATCCATGTTCATACATCTCCAGATTAAGGTAGGTTGACACCACCTACATAAAGGGAACGAGCGGGTAGTGAAAATGATGCACCAGCTGCAGGTTTAAGTATCTGCACCCTCAAATATAAGAGACATGGAATTGACGGCTGACAGCACGATCTACGACCTTCTGAAAGCGAAGCCTGAATCGGCCGAGGTACTCTTCAAGTTCGGGATGGGCTGCGTAGGATGTGCAATTGCCCGCGGTGAGACAATCCGCGAAGCAGCCATGGTCCACGGTATTCCGCTCGAAGAACTCACGGCTGCACTGGGCATCAAGGAAGCTTGAAAAGAAGGTCGGAAAACAGAGGTCTGGTGTAGTGTTTCAGGCCTCATTCTGTTTCTTTCTGCGTCTCATCTTCAGCTCACGAAGTGACGCTTCAGGATTCTGCATCAGGTAATCTGCAATTCCTGGCTGGTGAAGCAGGGTGCACCCGGCACAGTTCCAGACCGGCCCGTTTCTTGAAGAGCTCTTCACCCATTCCCCGAGCGATTCATCCCCGCACGGATAAAAGGGACAGTAGCAGAACTCACAACTCTGCCCCTTGAAATGGCAGGGATAATACGGACAGACCTTTGGAAGCCACTCAACCCAGTGGTCCCCGCCAAATCTTGAGAAAATAAAATAGGAGGGGGCATCCCGGACCACCAGCCCCTCATGCCGTCTCAGGGCTTCGGGAACCCCGAACAGGACCGCTGCATGGATCCGATGTCCAACCTCGGTAAGAATCCCTGCGGAGGGATGGACAACCACTCCTTCAGAGGCAATGATAACCGCATCCGAGGGAGTGCCATAGAAGGGATGGCCGAGTCCTATGAGGGCCTCCGACTTTGCTTCGGTTGCCGTGATGATTGCCCCCGCGAGTGCTGCATCGGACATCCCCTGGCTGCTGCAGACGATGATATTAATCGTTCCGGAAGATCCCTTATGAATCCCTGCAGAAATAAAAACTGTCACCCAATCATACTGGAGGATGCAAAGATGCTGCATCCTGACAGTGGTGAGAAGGCCGAAGAATTCGCCAGGCAATCCTTCTCCTGTAGTTACCACCGAAAGCTCGCGGAGAGGTTCCTGTCCGTCCCAGTCAGGTCGGACGGTATGGTTGAGCAGCGTACTGACCGTACTGATGCCACCGCCGACTCCTGTGCTGAGCGACCGGTAGCTGCCCCGGATAAAGAGGGTATTTTCCCGGAGATAATACCTCATGCTACACCCTTAATTCACGCTTATATCAATTTCAATCCTTCTCTTTTCTTTTTTGTTGCATTTACGGCTCGGGCGCGGTGAGAGGATGAATCCGAATCCAAATATCGTAAGGAAATTATCGCAGGAATTAACATTGAAATGTAACGAATCCAATAGTGATACGGCGTGATCAAGTGACTTGGTTTTAGAGCGCGCACTCTTCAAGTTCATGATGGCATTTCACAACAGTTATCAGAAGAAAATTGAAATTTCAAATTCATGGGGAAAAATAGTAAGACTGATTTTATCGGTGTTATTGGGATTATTTCTCTTGCTTTCTTCTTCTTTGTTTTTTCTGGCTGTATGGAAAGCCCGGCAAAGGAATCAATAGATATGACCATGCCTGAATCAATCGACACTCAATATGTTGGTAGCAGCCCGGCCACTCAATCGCATAATCCTGAAATCATACCGGAGAACTTCAATATCTCGACAAAAAACGGTTCCATCGGCCTCACGATCCATTCCATCACGAAAACAATGAAAATCAAGGATAGAGAGCCGAATTCAGGGTACACATTTGTTGTCATCAATCTGACGATTGAAAATCTGGATACTACTACCCCCTTTATTGTCAACGAGACTACGATAGATATTACCGGGGGAGGACCCATTACCCAGAAGCTCTATAGCAAGTTATCAAATCCCTTTTACTGGGGATCCATCCCTCCAAGGAGCAATAAGACCGGTGAGATCGTTTTCGGTGTAAAAACAACGACAGAACAATTCACCCTTACCCTTCTCAATGGGGAGGGAAACACGATATTGACGGAGCCCCTCGGTTCTATTTCCTACCCCTCCACAAAAAAACTGGATATCACCATACATTCAGCACAAAAAACAACAAAGATCCCTGGTAACAATCCCCTGCCCGGTAATATTTTTCTTGTCGTTAATATGACGATCGAGAACCTTGATGAAACGAATGCATTGGTTGTCGATGAGTATTCCATTGATATCACGGATGGTGGACCAATTACCGAGAAAATGTACGATAAACTTGTCAATCCCCTCTTCTGGGGTTCAATTCCTCCAGGGAGTAATAAGACCGGGGAGGTTGTATTCGGTGTGAAAGGGAGTACAGAACAGTTTATGCTCATGCTTCTCGATGGAAAAGGACAGGTGCTACTAACAGAACCTGTTGGACCAGTTTCAACCGGCCCCTACCTATCATCTGTGGGGGATGATCTTCCCAATAGTACAAATTTCTCTTAGCGAATGTGCTTCACGAGCCTGTACTCATTTTTTAAGGTGAACAATGCTGTTGAAAATAGAACCATAATCGTCTTTCCTGCCTTATTGCGAACTCTCATAGCTTCTGAAATGGTGGATCTATGAACAAGAAAAAAACATTTTTTTTATCAGCTACCCAATCGGAGAGCGTGGGTATTCCATACAAGAGGTTTTGAACTATCGCTTTGCGAAATACCTCATACAACGGTGTAGCGCTTCCGGTCCTTAAGCTCCTGCTGCTTCCCGGCATTCCACCCGGAAACTTCCTGGAGATAGCCGGTCACCCGGCTTATCTGGACAACATCATGGGAACCACAGTCGGGGCATACCGGCTCCCCGCAGAGGGGACAGTACTCGATTCCCGATATGATCTCATGGGAGCAGTGGCAGTGGTCAAGGGGGCACATGATGACGAGGTGCTCATCGCCGCACTGTGGGCAGGGCTTTTCATCGACGATAAGATGACAGGTGTGGCACTTGTAATGCCGCTCGGTAACGGGGATGTCTCCAAGCTTCTTGTACTTTTCAGCCAGTTTCTGCTGTTCCTCGCTCCATTGCATACAGTAAAATGAACGATTCAGTATTTTAAAGTTTAGAACAGGTCCTTTCGCCTCAGGTGACTCATAGGGCTCATCACGCGATCAGCATCGTCTTCTCATCACTGGCGGAAAGGACCATATTCTGCGGCAGCAGATCGCGGGTCTGGGGAGAGGTAAATCTGCCGACCGACGATGATGCCGTCAACAAGGCCGGCAACTATGGCAGCATCCCCTCCCTGCGCGCCTACCCCGGGCGAATAGATCTTTTTTCCTCGCACGATTCCCCTCAGGAGGCGGACACGGTCCGGGCGGGTGGCAGGGGCGATGATACCGTCTGCTCCCAGCGTGACGGCAAGTTCCGCTATGTGCTCGGCAACACCCCCATGGAAAAATTCCTCAGCTCCCGGATGGCTCATCTCGGCAACGAGGTAACATTCGCCGTCATGGTCATGGGCGGATTCGATGCACGCCTCTGCGGAGTCGCTGCCGGGAAACCCGTGACAGATGATGGCAGAGAACCCCGATGAAAATACCTGTTCAGCGATGAGGCGGTTTGTATTTGGGATGTCCGCGACCTTGAAATCAGCGATAAGGGGCAGCCCTGTTGCCGCGAGGTCACGGGCAATGGTGAGGCCAGCAGAGAGGACAAGCGGGTATCCAACCTTGATAGCATCGATATGGGGGGCACACTGGCGTCCGATGCGGAGGGCTTCTGTCCTCCCGCTGACATCAAGGGCAAGGATCAGCTGGGTCATCGTTCCATCCGCTCCAGCACCGCCGCAACCAGCACAGGCAGCGTGATAGTCGCATCTCCATAGACGGTTACTGCCAGTGCATCCCCGGTAATTTTTCCCCATGATCGTGCCTCATCGAGGGTTGCGCCCGAAAGCCCCCCGAGGTCCGGCCGGTCTCCCGTGAGCTGGACAGCATAGGTAAAGCCCTGCGGAGTCATCAGCATACTCTGGAGGATGAAATTTTTTGGAACTCCACCCCCGACAAGGAGTGTACCGGCTTTTTCGGCCGTAAAACAACGATCGATCAGGCCTTTCATGTCAGAGAACGCATCGACAGAGATTTTTCCCGACTGGGAGTACAGCCAGCACTGGAGGCCGATCATCGAATCTGCCACTGCAGGACAGTATACGGGTATCCCCCCTGCCGCAGCCGTGGCGAGGATCCCATGATCGAGTCGTTTCCCAAGGAGAGCAAGGAGCTCGGAAATAGGATAACTGTGTCCGGGATCGAGTGTTGAGAGGGACTCCTGGATAAACGTTTCAAAGGTCGCAAAGGCCTCATTCGGGAGAAAGACATCGTAAATGCGGTTGATCTCCTCCTCCCGAAGCTCAATGTCCGAACAGAATGCAGAGCCGTGGTAATGCCGGCATCCAAGTGCTTCGATGATGTCATGAGTGAGATTTGCCCCGGTGCTGACCAGGAGATCGATGTAGCCGCGCGTGAGGAGATCACTGACAATCCCCCCCATACCTGCAGGAACCATCGCCCCTGCAAGGCCGAAGAACTTCACGGTTTTTTTATCGGTCAGCATCCGTTCGTAAATGTCAGCAGCCCGGGCAAGCGCACCACCATTGTATGCCCCAGCCCGTGCGAGCTCGCACACCAGCTCGTTGACGCTCATCCCGGGTCTGATGGCTACCTGCTCGACAGGATCCCCGCATTCCATGATAAGAGCTAGGATGTCTGATCGGTTATAATTGCGTCCGCTCCGTCACCTGCATACTGTGTGTCCATTTGAAGGGAGAAAGGAATCTTTTCGGTGCTCTGGATCAGATAGTATCCTGCTATCCCTCGCACTATGCCAGTCCCACCTGCAATCACCAGAATCATCGAGGAGTATCGTGTCTCCGGCCCCGCATATTGTGAAGGAAAGATCAGCAGACAGGCGCTCTGCAGGGATTTTATCGATCCGTTCCTTGAGAGCCTTGGCTGGGAAAGACAAGCCGGGGACAGCCTTGGGCAAAGCAGCGGGCTTCTGCTCGATGTTCCGGTGCGAATCGGTGGCGAGGCCGGCTCTATCGATTATATCCTCTGCTCGCAGAAGGGAGGCGCCCTGGCAATTATGGTCACTGATTGCCCGCCAGCTGAGGAGAGTGCCTTTCTTCTCATCAGATATGCCTGGAATGCCGGGCTTGATCTTGCCATACTTACGAATCTCCGCGAATCGGCGCTGTATAACACCACCACCCCGGTGCAGTGCAGGGATGATGTGGCAGAAGCCCTGATTACAAGACTCGGTATTGGCCAGTATGAAGAGCATTGGGACCACATCGCTGCCCTCCTGTCTCATGAAGGTATAACACGGGATTCGATCGGGCTTTTCCTCAAGGGACAAGGAATCAGGGAAACATCTCGGATCGGGCTGGTGCTGCGGAAGGATCTGGAAGTATGGCGGGCGAAGCTAGCAAAAAAAATCGCCCTCCGCAACCACGGGGTCACTGAAGCCTCCCTCAGTGACCTGGTGCATGCGCTGATTATACGGATCCTGTTCCTCCGTATCATAGAAGATAAGGGGCTTGGGCAGGAGGGGGTGCTCATGCGGATCACCGGTGGCGGTTCAGCGTATGGAAGGCTGTGCGGGCTATTCCGCTATGCGTGTGAAGAATATGGGGGCGGTCTTTTCTGTTGTTCGGATCGTGGGGAGAAACTGGAATCTCCCCAATCAATGATCTTTTCCCTCTCTGTTGATGATGATACCATCAAGAATATTATTGCCAGATTGTCACCGGAAGAAGGCCCTTACGAGTTTTCGGTCATCCCTGCCCGGGTCCTTGCCTCTGTCTTCTCCCCCTATCTTGGGAGCGTGATCCGGATAAGGAACGGGCACCAGGCTGTCATTGAGGAATGTTCTGAATTCCGAAAATACGGTATCCCATCTCCCGTTCAGTGTGAGATGGCGGAGTATGTCGTGCGAAGAACCGTATCCAACCTGGTAAAGGAGAAGACGGTTCAGGAGCTTCAACACCTCCATCTCCTCGATCCTGCCTGTGGTTCAGGCCTGTTTCTGGTCATGGCGTTCGAGTCCCTCCTCGAATGGCATCGTGCCTGGTATTTCAGGAACCTTCTGCCCCTCCTCAAACAGGGGAATTTTTCGCATGATGATATCCAGCCTTTCCTTCCTGAAGGGGCAGAGCGGAAGGGGGAGGATGTGATCCTCCCGTTCATCATCATTCACGGAACGGAGGGGATTCACCCAGTCAGACAACTGACCATACGACTGACCCCCGCGGAGAGAAAGCGGATCCTGCTGTCAATCCTGTCGGGGGTTGATATTGACAGGAGAGCGGTGGAAATAACCATGGTCATCCTCCTTGTTGCATTGATGGAAGGGGGTGATAGACAGGGACTCCCGCTCCCGGACCTCTCTTCCTGTATCCGTTGCGGAAATTCTCTCGTTGGCCCGGATTTTCTAAATGATCCTGATACCGCCCTGATCGATCCTGGTACAAGGGAACGGATCAGTGTCTTTAACTGGGACAATGCGTTTCCTCATATCATCGGGTCGGGGGGATTTGACGGGATTATCGGCAGTTTTCCTGCTCACCGCTGTGAACCACTCAAGGGAGAGAAGGGGTATCTTGAGAAGCATTACCGGTGCTATCCTCAAAGTGGAGAATTATATCCCTGCTTTGTTGAGAAAGGAATATTTCTTTTAAAGCAGGGGGGTCTCCTTTCTGCTGCCTTCCCTGACGTATGGCTGCGTTCAAAACAGGGATCCAAGCTTCGTCACTTCCTGAGTGGATCAGGAATACAGGAGATCATCGCGCCTGGTATCCGGGAAAGGGAGAATCCCCTCATCCCACGCACCTGCATTGTCACCGTCTCAAAGGAAGAGCCCGGGGAATCAATATCGGTGGTGCAGGGCGTTATCCCTGCTACCGGGAACTTTGTGGAGTATCTGAACAAAAACAGATATTGCATTCCTCGTTGGCGGATCGGGCAGGGAAGCTGGATTCTTGCGGATACTTGCACACAAGACCTGGTCAGTAAGATACAGGGTGAAGGTACCCCGCTTGCAGAGTATGTGATGGGTGCGCTTTCGCGGGGAATCAAACGAGCAGACTATTCCCCACAACTTATTGATTCCGTCTCAAAAAAAAGGGTGATAGCAGAAGATGTGGAATCAGGCACGATTATCCGGCCGTTTATCACGCCTGAAAGACTGAGACGCTATTACTTCCTTCCGCCAAAATGGTATCTCCTCCTCACCTCTTCAGGAATTACCGTAAAGGATCATCCGGCTCTGGTCCACCACCCCAGGAACCAGACAAAGGAAATGGTGAGGAAGGAAAGGCGAGTGGGCGAATGGACCGATGAAAAAACGATGCCGGATGCATATTCCTCGTTTCCGCTTCCGGTTGAAGAGCGGCAATCCGACCTTATTGCCAGCCCAAAGATTCTCTTCCCCTGCATTGCGAGAGAGAGCAGGTTCTCACTGGACAGTACCGGTCATTATTGCCCTGATACCTGCGGCATAATCCATTCCAGCTCATTGTACCTGCTCGGGCTTCTCAACTCTCGACTGATCTGGTTCTTGATCAAAGAGACCCTGCCACCACTCCCGGGTGGTTACCGGAACCTCTGTAGCCCGTTCTTTGAAAATATCCCCATCTATGTCCCTGACTTCGAGAACCGGGAGGAGGTAACCAGACACGACACGATCGAGACCATGGTCAGGCAGATGATCGCTCTTTATGGGAAGATTTCTGAAATGGAAGATCCGGCAATAAAAGCACCATACAGGAAGCAAATCGGGGAGATCGACCACGCAATCGATCATCTGGTGTATGATCTCTACCATTTGACTTCGGGTGAGATCAGGATCATTGAGAAGGCCGCATCAGGACCAGATCATCCCTCTTGATCTTCAATTCCGTATCTCTGAAGGTCAGGATGCCCCCTGCAGAGCGGTTTGGCCAGGTGTCGCCGGGCAGAAGGCGCGACCTCAT
>JAAYWH010000005.1 GCA_012516785.1 Methanomicrobiales archaeon | reverse complement strand
CCCTGAAAGACCTGATGAGGAAATCATAGGATTCGTAGAGGAAGGGGGAAACCACTGTGGTGCAGGTCAGGGATAGACGGTCACGGCAAAAGAAACCGGCTCAGGGATCGGACACAGCTGTCACTACAGCTCCGATGAACCCCGGCAATAAACAGGATTTTGTGCATAGGAGTACGTGCTCAAATTCCTTAAGACGACCCTCAATATGGTAAAGGTTACTGTCTCCTCCAGAGGAGTCAACATACTACAATGAGAAGGTATGAGAAATGGGGGAAGACAAAGGAAACAATGCTCCACAAGAGGAAGGAGGGTGCTTACCGGATGAACCCATGCACAGGATGTGAGTATCGACAAATTTTTCTCCGTGAAGATGACGAGGGGAAAATTCTGTTCTGTCGAAAATTTCAGTGTGAACGCGATGATGCCCGATCACAATGTGAACGCTGGGAGGGATTCGTCGATCCTTCTGTATAAACAGGGGACAACCGCTTGATGTGCGACAAACCGGATGCACCAATCGGCCCCGATACCCTTTCCAGTGCTTCAGCCCAGAAATCTGCAGGAGCAGGGGAATTGGTCGGCAGAGACCTGGTGGTGGGAACGGCCTGAATGGAATGGTAATGCTGTGAAACGGCACACGGAAAACAAGGATACGGTCCTCTTATCCCCATGAACCATTCTCCCCATCAAAATACCCATGATTTTTACCTTATCCCCTCCGAAAATAAAGTGAGATCTCGGCCATGGATACCACCTTTTGTCACTATTACACCGGAACCGGTTTTCCTCCCACCAACCGGTTCTGTCGCGAATGTCCTGCTTCGGCAATCGCCTGTGACCGCCTCTGGCACATGGTGGTAGATTTGTCGAATTCACAGCATGGCTCTCCTGTCTCACTCCCGGACACAAGAGCCGTTCTGTATCCCAATCCAAAGAACTGGAACATTGTCCATTTACAGATTAACTGTCGATGGAATCTTGGAAAGGAGGATTTTCTCTATTATATTGCGACAGGGCAGGCACAACTCGGGCGGAAAACCCAGCGGCTGGATCCTGCCGTGTCGCCGAGCATGACAAGGCAGGTCCCCTATGTCCAGTCGATTGTCAAGGCTCTTGGCGGATCCCAAATCCCTGAAATTGTGGCGGTAAAAAAGGTGCAGAAAGGAGAATAACCTCGGTCCAGTGAAGCTTCTCCTTATAAAACGCATTCGTCTGCCAAACTTTGACTTTTTTTAGGCGCTGTACTAGATGAGCGTTCTCTCTCCCCCAGAATGCCTCAACAGTTCGAGTTGTTGCATGGGTGTTCCGTAATTACAGAACCATGAACTCACCCTTCGATCAGCCACGGAGTGCAGCTCGGCCGCCCCAGCCGTTGACAATCCGCCGGATAGCCCCGGTGCCTCCCATCACCGTGCCATCAGGGCAAACACACCCCATCCAAGGTATTCCCGCGTGTACGCAGCGTAGCGTGGTGGTTCCAAAGTCAGTCTGGCTCGAACCTCTTTTGCGAAGTCGTCGTCGGGATTCGCTTCGAGCCATCGGCGCATGGTGAGCCACTTGGCCGCTTCGTACCTGTCCCAGCTCTCCTGGTCAGCCAGAACCATTTCCACAACATCGTAGTCGAGGTCGCCAAACGACGCGAGCAGTTCGGGAAGCATGAGAAAGTCGGAGAGAGCACTGGCTTCGCATTCCCTGGCAACATCTTCTGTCGGTGGTAACTGCCGCCAGTAGGGCTCACCGATGAGGATGATTCCTCCGGGGCGGAGACTCTGTGTCAGGAGATCGATGGTGCCGGCGACTCCACCGCCGATCCACGTGGCACCGAGACAGGCTGCCACACCGACCTTTTCGTCGGCGACGTAGCCGGCAGCGTCGCCGTGGATAAACGTGACTCGATCGGCGACTCCGAGCTCTTCAGCGCGGCGTTTCGCCTGCCCGGTGAACAACTGGCTCATGTCGATGCCGATGCCGCTGATTCCGTAATCGCGTGCCCAGGTGCACAGCATCTCGCCCGAGCCGCTGCCGAGGTCGAGCACACGAGCCCCCGGTTCCAGGCGCAGCGCTGCGCCGAGAGTGGCGAGATGTTCCGGGGTGAACGGGTTATGGATACGGTGAGCGCTTTCGGTTATGGTGAAGATACGGGGAATATCCACTGTCACAAACTCCTTTCCCTACATTGTCTCAGAACCGGAATATACCTTTAGTGACAGGAGGAGCGAAGGGATTTTGCTATCACGCCCCAGGCTCACCGTTTCAGATGGTTGCTCTGGTGTTCCGCAATGAAACCTAAAACTCACCCCCTCTTTTTAAAACCAGTGGGAAAGAATCCGGGTGGATTCCTTCCTCTCTCCCCAGCCCTCTTTTGGCCTGATTCCAGACATGTTCACTACCATTGATATGATTCGTACCCTTGGCAATGCGTGTTCAATGATTGATCGGCTGATGGTGAAACGTCCTGCAATGGCACGACACGGGACAGAAGCGGTGAACCGGAGGAGCGACCAAGTCCTTCTCGTTCACCTGCCCGACATCCATTCCCTTCCCGGATCTCAACAACACCGAGATAGCCGATCTTCTCTCCCGGGTTTCTTGGGGAGGCGGGCCTGTGATCCGGATCTGCCACGAAAACACCCCATGCGTACCGTCTTTTTGCCAGACGTTCACATTCGCATAAAAAGCAACGGACAGGATGGTCAGGGGCTTCCTTATCCCCGTTGTCTGGCAAGGGGAGCAGGAAGACCGTGTAAAAAAGGGACTGGTAGGATATCGTCTATCCCCCTTTGTTATGCGGTTTGACTGCCTTGCTGGGTGGTGTTTGAGACCCGGACGATATTCGTGACCCAATTTTTATCCAATTCTACCATAGTTCCATCGTCCAGCCCAATACGATACCCGGATTCCGTTGTGTTGTAGAGCTGAACAACGGTGGTCATATTGGTTTCTGGAATCATGCTGATGGGAATTTCTTGTACCTTCTCCACAAACTCATCCTTGATGACAAAAATGACGTTTTCTCCTGGGATGTCAGAAGGGGATGTCCAAAAAATCCCCACAAAAAGTGCACATGCTACCAAAAGGATGCCGATTGAGAAACAAGTTAATCCATTCCGATAATTTTTCGCCTTTTCTACGTTAGATTTACAAAACAGTTCCCGGATTTCAGCTGGGGAGTTGGGAGTCATTTTCTCAATAGTAGGATTAAAAATTCGGAAAAAGAAGAAAATTCCAGCAAGCCAGGCAAGGATGGGGAACAGGAAAACAATTGATTTAGGCCATTCTACCTCATTTAAGCTGCCTGCTGACACCATGAATCCGAAGAGCACAAGGAGTCCCGTATATATCGTAAATACAGTAGTCCATAAAGTACTATATCCATCAGCTTTTTCAAGAAAGTACTGGCCAAGTTGTTGCTGTTCCTCTCTATGATATGTTAACCAATCAAGGTCGTCCCCTTCTGTTATCTCATGAATATCGGTAACTTCAGGGAGAGTGTCAGGGGGATTCTCAAGACAATATACGTGTTCCCCTGTAAATGTGGCCAACAACTTCCTATTAGTACTTCGACACTCATACGCTGTCGTATAAAATTTATTTTTATCAAAAGGATTCTCCTCCTTTTTTGGGGGAGTGTTGTCCCTTTTGGAAACCTCTTTTTTTTCCTCGTCTTTCCCTTTAATTACTACCTCGATTGGAGTGACGTCAATAATATGTTCATGATTGAAGCCAAGGCAGTTTCTGATTTTTATATACCACCGGACCATGAATTTTATCCCCTATCAGTTATATGGGCCTTTTAATGTTTTCAAGTATTTAGAATTAATCATCACCTCTCTCTCCATCCTCGAACGATTTTTTCCATCGATCCTGTGATAAAGCCAGGCTGCGATCATCCCGACACAATTCCCGCAGAGTCGTTCAACACTGCTGCCCCCCGCCCCGGATGGACCATAAAGGGGATAGTGGTATCCTTCCTTGTTCCCCAATGGGCTTCGGTTACAGCTGGTGCGACGATCGCAATGGCGTGTGCTTTCATTGCCGGAATCTCCTTCATACCCACATGACCCCTTCTTCCTTTCGCAGGGAGACCGCGACCTGGAGCCCGTTCCAGGCACCAGAGGGGTCAACGACAAACACCTGGAGCCTTCCCGGGCGGGAGATGTGAATCGGGACCATGATCCGGGAATCACCTGCCCTGATGCGGATGTCGCTCCAGGTCATGACTGCCTTCCCATCGATCTCGACCCGGAGCGAAACTCCTGCCGGTTTCATCCGATGTGAGAAGGTCAGGAAGAGCGTGTAGGATCCCTTCGCAACCCCCACCGATTCCACGAGGACTGCCATGGCATTCTGCACCTCAAGCGCTGGGATGACCCGGTTCAGCGGCAGCGGAGCCAGGGGAACCGATGGACTGATACTCTTTCCTGCCGACATCCTCACCTCGCCACTCCTTCTCACCGACATCTTTACGTCCGGCTGCATGATCATGTCTATGCTTTCCCTGAGGATCGGGGCGGCACATTCATGGCACACCCATTCGGAAGGGAGAGCGTTCGGAACGGCGACCGTGACAGGGGGTACCGTCCCCATCTTATCGGAGCTGCCGACAAATGCCGTGCGGGACGAAGGGATCCCGTACCGGAGCGATTCCCTGACAATGAGCTGTTCGAGCCAGTCATGGAGCACCTGGCTCCTGTTCTCCGGATACAGGGTACTATCCGGTTGTTGTGGAACAGGATACCCGACCTTTTCAAGACGCCTGACCAGTTCCTCATCCGCGTACCCGGCATTCAGAAGATACTCCAGGGTCCGGAGGCGGCCTGCCCCAAAGACGACTTTCAGTGAAATGCACAGGTCGCGTTCACCCGGATGTGCGGTGGCGACTGCAATCGGCACCCCCTCAGCTTTGCCCAGGGTCAGCACCGGTGCAGCTGAGGAGCACGGAATACGGGAACAGAGAAACACCGGGGTTTCCGGCCGGAGGTCCCCGATATCCACCGCCTCCATCCCGGACCTCGAAAAAACCCGGTAATCATTGCCTTCGATCCCTGGCCGGTCGACAGTAAGGACCGCATTGGAGAGGACCGGGGCTCTCCACGAAGCGAGCAACTCCTGCAGGGCTGAATCGACCTCTTCGCTGCTCGTAAGGAATTTTGCCACGCCTCCCCCAATCCGTGCCAGCTCAAGCGCCAGGTGGGCATTTGGTGCGGTATCGATGGAGATCACACTCACCCGCCGGGACATGGATGCCGCCGCCTCTGATCCGACCAGCCGGAAGAGGCGGGCTTCATCGGTCACCTGGCCATCGGTGACCACGAGCAGATGCCGTGCATAGATCCCGGACAAGCGTGGCTGCCGGAGTGCCTGCTCAAGGGCAACCCCCAGCTCGGTACCGCCAAAGAGGGAGGTTGTCTGCAGGAAACGCTTCGCCCCTTCGATCCGGTCCTTTGTCGCCGGGACCGGACCCTGGGAACTGAACCAGAGCGCCTTGTTTGAGAACAGGCAGAGGTTGAAGACTTCATCCGGGGAAAGCCCGTCCAGGAATGCCCCGATACTCCTGGCAGCTGCATTCCACTTCCCTCCCTGCATCGACCCGGACTGGTCTGCCACCAGGATCACTTCCCGGGGGATCCGTTCCCCCCTCTCCCCACGGGGAGGAGTGATGAGGCCGAGCAGGTACGTGAAGGAACCATCAGGGTCATTGGCAGCCCACGTCGTCAGCCACTCCCCCCCGGTGGCATGTGCCCACCGGAAGACGAGATCATGGTCCGGCCGGGAACTCTCGATCCGGATCCAGGTCTCTTCCCGGGTCCTGGTCACGATCGCTCCCTGGGGGACCATCGTCACCTCGGCGGCAGGCTCCACCATCAAATCCAGTGATACCCGGTACAGGGGATCGATGACCGACAGGAGCGGGTTTGCCTGGACTCCCGCATGCGATTCGTCGCGACGAACATACCGGGGAGCAACGGTCACCGGGAGCCGGACTTCCCATCCTCCCGGAACTGCCCGGGCAATGACGGTGACGGTCGTCCGGACCACCACATCGGTTTCGGGAGGAATGCCGGTGAGGTGGAGCGTGAAGACATCGGGCGATTCCCGGGTGACGAGGACCGCCTTCTTCCCCCTTTTGAATGCCTCATCGTACTCCTGCTCTGCCTTTCCCCGCTCGGTGAGCCGGGTCCGGATGGTCTCATCACCGAATACCGCAACGACCTCGGTAACTGCTGCATCGCCAGGGAGCGGGAACCGGTAAATCGCTTCAATCGGATGGTCGATTGCCTGCCGTGCAAAACGGAATGTCTGGGTCAGGGTAAGGGACCCGACCGGGCCATGGAATGTCCCGGAGATCCCGGTCGCGTGGAGGGGGATAAAAAGCCCCGAAGGCCCCTCCTTGCCGGTTATCTCGAGGCATCCGGTTCCTTTCGGGATACTGTTCTCGTAAAAGATCGCATTGATCGCCATGGGTTATTCCTCCTCCCTCTCGTTCCTGGTACTGCATGACCAGAGAAACTCATCGATATCGTCATCGGTGATACGGTAGGCCTTGCCGATCCGGTAAGCATGGATCTCTCCCCTCCGTATCAGCTCCCGCACGAGCTCCTCCTTGATCTTCAGCCGCTCAGCCACCTCGGGGATTGCATAAAAATGCTGGTCGGCAAAGATCCGCCGTGATGGGGAGGATCTCCGACGCCCGAGAGCGATGAGGTACTGCTCCCCCGGGGCTACCACCTTCTCTTCTTCCGTTTCATTCTTCTTTGCAGTCATGGTTGATGGGTATATCTGAATGTATCAAAGACTATAATGATACAAAACGACATAAGTGAGTATGAGTATATATCTTTTTGGTATACCGTTTGAATGGTGGGATTCGATTTTTTACGGTACAAAAAGGAGAATACTCTCGTATCAGTGAAGTGGTTCCTCACAAAACGCGATCGTAGGATGTTGTATCGCTTGAGACGCCATCCAGGAGAGGATGCGCATAAAATAAACTATATGCATGAGAGAGACCTCCTCTTCCAAAGATGAAGAACCGTATCTCCTTCCTTTTTATCGCACTTCTGCTTCCTGCTCTCTTTGTGACAGGGTGCACCACCCAACCCCTCCCGACTACAGACCCTGCAGTACCCCTCCTCGTCACCGGGACACCTTCAGCAACGAATCAATCAGAGCAGAATCCGATCCCCGAGATCTCAAACGGTTCTGTGCCAGATCCTGATTATGACGATCAAAAGACCCTTGGAATGCGTGTACACTCTGCCGTCCAGATGAAAACCATCCCCGGTATGAACCTCCGGCAAGATGCCAGGATAGCCATCATCAACGTCAGTATCACAAACTATGCCGGCTCTGATGTCACCATACCGCGGGAACAGTTGTTTATCCAGACAGAACGATCGACAACATTGGAGCATGGAGGAGACCGCGTTACGAGGGAGATGGCACGCCAGTACCTCCGTTTCCCTCTCGTCATCCGGCCAGGCGAGACAATAACCGGGCCTGTACTTTACGTTATTCATAGCGGAACAAGGACCAATACACTCGTTCTGATGGACCGCAATGGTGTAATCCAGTCTATGGTGGATTTAAATCCTCTTTACCAATACAAATAATACGAAATAATGCGGGGGAAAAGCCACCCCGCCTCCCCCTTGCATTGGTTCCCGCCATCGTGGGTGAAGGTTTTTCACGTTTCCCGGTCATCCGAGAGACCGTCCCGGACGGGTGCTTTCCTCTTCGCGATACCTTCCACGTTCGACCAATTCCTCTGTCTCTTCTGATACAGCGAGGCAATGACCTGTCCGGACGAGATATTCCTTCGAGAATACACAAAAGAGCTTCGATCCCCAGCATGTCCGAAAAAAGGAAGGTTTGGAAAGGTCCAGCCATCAGATAAGGCCGTTTCCTTTCACCATAACCTTGTTGATAAGGGCACTGATATCAGGCATCTGTGCCCAGGATATCAACAGTGGTAATATCCACGCCAGGAACTCTTTTGCGGTATCCGCAGCCGATATTCCCATGATAACAGCGGCGACGACCAGGAAAAGAGAAAGAATTTGTCTCAATGGTATCGTTCCTCCTTGTATGGTATTGCTCCTCTTTTTGGGGAAGAGGTAAGAAAGAGAGGAATCGGGATCGATGATAATTTTTTTGAACCTCCTCCTTTTTTCGCTCGCATGAAGGACTATAAATTGGAGCGATTTGTTCGTAGCAATAACCCATGCCGGCTTCCGTTGAACTGTCAGGGAAAAGAGCAAAGGGTGCGATACAGGTGCAGAGAGTGATCCAGTTCAGTTCTTCCTGTGTAAGGGAGTAGATCGCGAGGAAGTGCTCAGAGTGAGGAGGGGTATTCCTCGTCACTGGAGGGAAAAAAGGAATACCGGAATCCTCTTCTATTCCACCAGTTTCTTCACTTCTTCCCGGGGGATAGCCACATAGGTTTCCACATCCATGAGTTCGACCCGTTTCATGGCTGCTTTCATCGCCTCTTTTTCATCAGGGGCTTCATACACCGCCACGGCATCGTATTTCCCGAGGGTCCAGTAAATAGCATGAAATCTGAACCCTTTCTGGGTGTCTGCATCGATCAATTTCTGCGTCTCGATCATAAACGCCTTATCCGGCTTCTTTTTGAACTTCAGCAGTGCAACGAAATACATTGGTCCTTCCTCCTCCCTTTTCAGGGCATGGTACCATGCGAGACTGACGATAAAAAGGTACCTGACATCATCCGGGGAAAGAGGGGGCACGACAGTTCTATTCCAGGCACAAAACCCACGTCCCTTCTTTGCGCCACCCCGGCTATTCAGGAGCAGGGGAGGCATTGAATACCATGAGGATGATCACTGATGAGAGAACGAGAGACAGTGAGGAGATGGCATGGATACGGACAACCAGACTGGAATCAAACCAGCGGACCCCCGGAAGGCAGGCAGACTGGTGGCACAGATGGTGAGATCATGAATTGGAACCAAAGAGAAGTACGCACGAATGCCCGGATCCAGCTGCTGGATATTACCGGGGTGGTCGCCGCTGAGCTGGAAAAGAGCGGTGTGCAAACCGGTGTCTGCCATGTGTATGTACCCCACACGACAGCCGGCCTTACGATTAACGAGAACGCCGACCCTGATGTCGCCCGCGACATCATTGCCACCCTCAACAGGCTGGTGCCGGCAACGGGCGACTATCGCCACGTTGAGGGCAATTCCGATGCCCATGTCAAGGCATCGATCATGGGCTTTTCCGCGATCGTCCCGGTCATCGATGGCCACCTGGCTCTCGGAACCTGGCAGGCCTTGTACTTCTGCGAGTTCGACGGCCCCCGTCATCGCCACGTCGTGATCGGGATCAGCGGCGAGTAGGTGGGGATGAACCGCACCGTCATCACACCATGGTGACCGGGATCAGTGGCGAGGAGGAAAGGATGAACCGCACCGTCATCGCACCATGGTGACCGGGATCAGTGGCGAGGAGGAGGGGATGAACCGCACCGTCATCGCACCATGGTGACCGGGATCAGTGGCAAGGAGGAGAGGATGAACCTCACCGTCATCGCCACGTCGTGATCGGGATCAGTGGCGAGGAGGAGAGGATGAACCGCATCGTAATCGATGATTTTTAAAACCAGGATGAATACTGGATCATGCCT
>JAAYWH010000004.1 GCA_012516785.1 Methanomicrobiales archaeon | reverse complement strand
GGGACCACGGATTACGAGGCGCTGCTTCCTTACAGCAACAGCTGGCTCGAATTCCAGAATGTCAGCATTAACGGTGACAAATATCCGAAGGGATTTAATGTGAAAATCCAAAGTGGGGCTGACTGCTGGTCCGGCTGCTCCGGTATCGGCCTTGAGCGGTGGACTGCAGCATTTCTTGCCCAGAAAGGGCTTGATATTGAGAACTGGCCGGGTATCGTGGCGAAAAAGGTTGGAGAACCTAAAAATCTTTTCAAATTTCTCTGATGTGATAGTATGGCAAAGAAAAAACAGGTTGGACGAAGAGTGGAAGGCTGGAAAGCCAAGAGCTGGTATAAGATATATACCCCCGAAAGCCTCGGGAAGGCATACATTGGGGATACCATTGCAGGTGACCCCGAGAGCGTAGTTGGCAGGATCATTCAGACCACCCTCGGTGAGATACTGAATGATTATTCCAGGCAGAACGTGAAGATGAAATTGCGGATCTCGAATGTGGCAGCAGATGCGGCATACACCGAGTTTGTAGGGCATGAACTGACCCGTGATTACCTCCGTTCCCTGGTAAAGAGAAGGACAACCCGGATCGACAGCCATGTGCCGGTTCTTACCAAGGACGGGAAGATGGTGGATCTGTCGGTCACCTGTTACACTCTCACGAGGGCAAACCTGAGCCAGACCCATGCAATCCGGGGGCTTCTCTTTTCAAAAACCCAGGATCTCGCAAAAGAGGGAGATTTCAACGCTCTCCTCAATGGAATTGTCACAGGGGATATCTCGAAAGAGCTCTTTAAGACCATAAAGCCCCTCTTCCCTGTCCGCAGGGTTGAGGTAATCAAATCTAAAGTAGGGATCACCAGGGCAGCTTAATCGTCTTGGTGTCCTTTAGCCTCCTTTTTCACAATCAGGAGGTCCAATGGTGAAACATAATACTGTGCAGTCCGTATCTTTTCAGGATGACGGCACGAAAGGTCCTGCTCCTTATCATCGATGGTGTATCTGACCGGCCATGCAGTGAACTCGGTCGACTGACGCCTCTCCAGGCTGCACGGACTCCCATTCTCGATCGAATTACAGCTGAAGGAGTATCCGGGATTATGGATACTATTGGTCCTGGAATCCGCCCGGGATCGGATACCTCGCACCTGAGCCTCCTCGGATATCCCCCGGAACAATATTATACCGGCCGGGGTCCCCTTGAAGCAGCAGGGACTGGTATCAGCATGGAACCGGGGATGGTAGGATTCCGATGCAACTACGCGACCATTGATGAGAGCGGACGGGTTATCGACCGGCGTGCCGGCAGGATACACCATACCAGCCCACTCTCAGAGGAGGTCGAAGGGAAGGTTGACCTCTCCTCGTTCGGGGTGGAGGTGCTCTTCCGTTCCGGGGCAGGCCATCGCGCGGCGCTCGCCTTCAGGGGAGCGGGGCTCGGAGCCTGCGTCTCCTCAAACGACCCGAAGAAAGAGGGGATCCAACCACCAGCGTTCCTCCCGCTCCGTGATTCAGCAGCCGACAGGAAGACCACAGAGGCACTGAATGAATTTATACGGCAGTCACTCCCAATCCTTGCGAAACATACCCTGAACCAGGATCGAAGGAAGAGGGGGCTGCCTTTGGCAAACATGATCCTCGTCCGTGGTGCAGGGCAGATGGGCACGTATGAACCTTTCAGCGAGCGGTATGGTCTCTCCGGCAGTGTCATATCCGCTGCGACCCTGATAACCGGGATCGGGAAATCTCTCGGACTCAGGTACGTCCCGGTGGAAGGAGCGACGGGTTCGTCTGATACAAACCTTGAAGGAAAAGTGAAGGCTGCCCTTACCGAGCTGAAAGAACAGGATTTTGTGCTGCTCAATATCAAGGGGGCTGACGAGGCAGGGCATGATGGCCATGCCATCGAGAAGAAGAACTTCATCGAGCATATTGATGCTGCGCTCGAACCGCTGCTGTATACCGATGAATGCCTGATCGTCATCTGTGCTGACCACAGCACCCCCTGCAGCATCCGGGATCACAGTGCTGACCCTGTTCCGCTTGTCATCTGGGGAGATGATGTCCGGACCGATGCGGTCATGCAGTTCGATGAGGTTGCCTGTGCCCAGGGCGGACTCAACCGGATAACAGGCCATTCGCTGATGCCAATCATCTGCGACCTGATCAACCGTGCCAAAAAATACGGGGCCTGAAGAGATGCAGGACATCGCAGAGATCCTCGGCCTTGTGGAGGTGCAGCTGATTGAACCTTCTTTCGCACTACTCCCGGATACCACGTTCACTGCACTCCTCGAAGAATCCGAAGGTACCCAGGCCCGGCTTCTTGTTGACCAGGATTCAGATCCGCTCTGCATGGCAGTATGCAGGGAAGATGGAACCTGGATTGCCGGCTGTTTTCACCTCCGCCCACCGACTGGTGCACTGATCGCCCGATTCGAATATCTCGGAGGCGATATCTTCCAGGAGGAGCGGGGTATCTGGGAAGCTGCAGTCCGGGGCTATTACAGCAGGGAGCTGGCACTGCATACCACCCCCGCCCTTGAAGATTTGAATCCCGGACGGGTGAGTCTCGTTGACTCCCTTGTTGGCGAGATCCTGGGAGACGGAGCGGGGAGATCGTGCCTTGACTGCGGATGCGGATCAGGAGTCGGATCCCTCGTACTCCGGAAACGGGGGTATAAAATCTTCTCCTGCGACAATGATCCGTCTCTGATCTCCCTCGGATTTGCCAGGGGCAGGCTTCTGCAGGAGGAGACGATGCTGATTGATGCCTCCCTCCTTCACCACTATGTGGGCCATTGCGATACCGGGCTTGGGCTGATGTTCGGGGAGATCCATGATTTCAATGAGGGGATGTGGGAGCAGATTACTGGGGAACTGATCATGCTGACTGATCGCAGCCTTATCACGACAGGGACCGAGCAGGAGGCCATGCGAATCAGGAACTGGGCAGATCAGTATGGCAAAGAATCAGAAATTATCGAGAATACGCGGGATCCGATATACGACCGGTGGATCTGCAGTATATCCTCCTGAAAAAAGTTCCACGGTCTATTGTTACGAGGAGGCGGTGGATCAGCGCTGCTCTCTCTTTCCCTTTCCCTTCTCTTTCTTTCGTTCTTCCAGGGCGCTGCATTCGAGTTCGGTAAGGATCTCGATCGGATCCTTGAATTTGTTTGAGAGGGTGAGGATCTCGAGCAGACGTTCCACTCCGATGAAATGTTCGGCCATCACCCGGGCGAGGGGCATCAGTTCGATCCTTCCGTTGGTCTGGCGGACCATTCCCTTTTCGAGGAGGAGGGGGAGAACGGGTTCAAGGGTCCCGATCATCTGGTTATTGATGTATTCCAGATCCTGCTCGTCTCCCCTGCAGACAACGGCATTGGCCACATACTCTTCAGAGCTCTGCTCGAGGTCATGCTCTGGCGCTACTTCCTCCATCTCCCCCTTGAGGAGCCGCATCGCTACCTCTTCCTCAGTGAATGAGGACCCTCTTCCATACGTCCCGCCAGGCTCTGCAAGGATGACCACCTTCCCGAGATCATGGAAATCAGGCCTGCCTGCCCTTCCTGCCATCTGGTTGAATTCCTGGACGGTGAGCCACGAGATTCCCATGGCAAGCGAATCAAAAATGACCTGGGATGCGGGGAAGTCTACCCCTGCACCGAGCGCTGCAGTCGTGATCACCGCTTTCAGCTTCCCGCCCAGGAACTTCGCCTCAACATCCCTCCGCTCCTGTGCCGTCAGGCCGGCATGGTAAGCAGCGTATCCAGGTCCCATTGCATCGGCGATGACATGACACCGGGCCCTTGAATTGGTGAACAGTATTGTCTGGCCGAAAAATCCCTTCGACGACTTGGTCCTGAACTCCTCCTCGCAGAGCTTCTTTTCGGTCGGGATCTTCTGCTTGTGCTCAAGGAACAGGAGATACCGCTCCAGAGAGACGGGCCGTTCATCATATCTGACAAGGGTAGCCCCCAGCTTCTTTGCCAGGATCTTCGGCATACCGATGGTGGCTGAGAGATACAGGAACTGGGCTTTGGGGGCGAGGTATTTCAGTCTCGCAACCAGGCCGTCGAGCCGGTGTCCCCGGTCAGGATCCTCAAGCATCTGGACTTCATCGATCACCACGGTCCCGATCTGCCGGAGGCGTGATCCCATCCTGATAAGGTGATCGATCCCCTCGTAGGTCCCGACAATCACCGGGGCGCCGGTGTTCCTGTCTCCTGCCTGCCGGTTCTCGGGCAGATTGAGCCTGCTCTTCCCTATCATGATCCCGACGTCAGTGAATGATCCGTATCGTTCATTGAACCGCTGGTATTTCTGGACTGCAAGGGCCACCAGGGGGACCAGGAAGAGGAACTGTCCTCTCCCTTCGATCAGGTTCTTCATCCCAGCCATCTCCCCGATGAAGGTCTTCCCGCTCGCGGTTGCTGAAACGACAAGAAGGTCCTTCCCGTACAGCAGGCCTGCATCCACCGCCATCTGCTGGGCGGGCATGAGGCTGGAGACTCCGGATGCATCCACAAAGACCCGGGGCAGGGGCAGCTCTTCGAGGTGTGCGGTCTTCTGGACCGGATGGGCATCCAGCCGGTCAAAGAGCGTCTGGGACATTGTTATCTGCTCAGGCTGGATGCTTGCGAGAACCCGGTCCACGTCACGGTATTTTAACAACATCTCTTCCATGTGGGACATGGACTGGCGGCCGATACGTCCCATATGTGCAAGTTCACGGCGGATTTCCCGTTTTGCACACTCCGGGCAGATTGATTCAGATCCCCGGTAACGGATTCCGGTTTTATCGCTCAGGGGGGTTATCCGCTCTTCGAGGAGACAGATCCGGCAGAGATTCACCAACGATGACGAGATTTGGAAATCTGCAAGGAACCTCCCGAATATCTCGTCGCGCCGGGTGAGGAATACCTCACTCTTCCGGAGGGAGGCGATAAGGTCCTTTGTGGGAGTGTTGCGGTACTGCTGCCGGCTTCCCCATTTGAGCCGGTATTGAACGGGCCTCACTCCTTTCGGGGTTTCAGATATCTCTGCAAACGCAGTTCCCCGGATACTATGATTGTCGAGAAAGAGGATTTTGTAATTTCCTTTCTGGGGATGGACTATAACCCTCATGGAGTGACCAGGTCATGGATGAGGTAAGATAACCCGACCCCTTCAAGCCTCTTCAGAAAATCAGTGAATTCTTCATCCACGATAAAAATGGCACAGTCGATGCCGTGAAATGCCGCCTCGATGACCCCTTCACGGGATCCGAAGAACATGTCAGGGATCCTTCCCGCCTTCTCCAGTGCCACGTACGCCTCCAGGCCCACTGCCGCGACCATTTCAGCCTGGCTGGTGACGGCCAGGAGCTGTTCCTTCTTCACGTTCTGCGAACCTCCCCTCTGGACCCGTGGCACTTTACAGACGTGAATGACTCCTTC
>JAAYWH010000030.1 GCA_012516785.1 Methanomicrobiales archaeon | reverse complement strand
TTGTCAAAGAGGTTGAACCGGGTACTGTGCTGTTGCTGTTTTACGAAAAAAAAATTCTGCCGGTGGGAATAGATTACTTACCAAAAAAACCAGAATACTAAATGAATATGACCTTTGGTCCACCCGTGTCCGATGAATCCGTTCTCATGAGATGGATGGCCTTCGAGATGGGGAAAATAAACGATGGGGTCGTTGCTGATCGAAGGAGACTTTCAGACCTTGTCAGGGAGTTACCTCCTGCATCGATCACACGTGGTGGCAGGGAGTATGCTTTTAATAAAAATACAATCCGTATTCTCTGGGAGAGACTTCCTGAATCTCTCCGCTACCGCATCAAACTCCCCCTTCTTTTTTACTTTAATTCCACGGTCACTGACAGTTTCATGCTGGCTGACGCTACGGCACTTGAGGCGTTACAGTCTCTTGGGGAGTTGTCGGACATGAGAGAATTCATCGGGGGGAGGGTATGGGTGGGCAGGACGATCGTGTTTGCCATTATGGGCAGGTATCCTGGTGCCATCCAGATTATGGTCAGTTGATCGGTATCTTTGAACATTGAATGGTAGCGCAGGATGAGTGATTTGATAGGTATTATATACGATTACATGTCACCTTAAGAAAGGATTAATCGTATTGATGAAGATTAATCTCATCGATTAATGGCACTGATGAGAATTCGTCATTCGCCATCAGAAACGGAGGAACCCATAGTGGTGGTTGTTCCTGAAATGACATTTTCCGGCAGGCAGGTCAGTGTGGGTGACACAGAATGGCAGTAGACGAGTTCACTCGTATGATGGGAGATATCCAGGCACTTTTCCGCTCGCGACTTCAGATCCAGATTTTAATTGCCCTTATGGATGGTACAAAGACCCTTGCACAACTTCGTGAAATAACAGGAAGTTCCTCGCAGGCTCTCATCCCGAAGATACGAAAACTTGAAACAAGCAATTTCATAACGATAGCCAATTACCAGTACAACCTAACCCCTATAGGGAGGATCTTCACCAAAAAAATCCAGGATATCATCCTCTTCAAATCAGTGATCAAGAAACATAAAAAATTCTGGGACCAGCATTACACTCAGTCGATACCAGATGAGTATTTCTCTTCTGTCGGTGACCTGTACAATTCAGAAATTGTCACCGATACCAATGTCGAAATTTTCAATGTTTATTTCAATTTTCTTAAGATTATACAGGAATCGGAAGAGATCTATATTCTTTCCCCTATCTCAAGCCCTGCCCACATTGATGCAGTTCTGAAACGGATTAATGAAGGTGCCTATGTGGAAACACTGGTGGGAAAAGACCTTATCGCACACCTCTCGCAATCACCACTGTTCGATAAAATCTATGAACTAGCCAGTCATACGAAAAGTAAAATACTCGTTCTGGAAGAGATGCCAAGGCTCGGGCTTACGGTTACCGAGAACCATATCTCCCTCGGGCTTTTCAAGAATGACGGAATCACGTATGATACCACAACCGACCTCTATTCCACTGATCCAAGAGCTGTCAGCTGGGGGCATACGGTGTATCACTATTTCCGGAATATGGCAACCGAATTGAAATACTGATGGTTAGTACCTCAATCCTTCATTTGTGTGAATAACCCTTGCAAAGATATGTGGCCTGATAGCGCATTTTTCATAAGTTGATGTATATCAACTCATCCCGTTTCGCGAAACTACCCGCGGGATGTGAGATTGATCGTGCTCTGATTGTTCAATGCCTTGCAAAAATATATCATATAGGAATGGATATTTCAGCTCCTCTGTTCCCTATGACGGGAATAGCCCTTTTAAGCACGGACATTAACTGCTACGATTAATATTCATCTCTTTGGCGATTCTTCGCCATAGGAATTTATGTTTATTTCACCCTCGAAGAACAAGTTATGTTTGAACAGAGCCGGACGATGTATAGTTCGAACATTGCATTCACCGGACTGCCCCCAAATCATGGTTTGAGAGCGAAAGAAGTTGATCAGTATACCCGTATCATGGGAGATATCCAGGCCCTCTTTCGGTCGAGACTCCAGATCCAGATCCTTCTTGCACTGGCTGATGGAACAAAAACCCTTTCGCAGCTCAGAGATATTACCGGAAGCTCATCCCAGGCACTGATACCAAAGATCCGAAAGCTGGAATCGAGTAATTTTATGGCAATCTCTGACTACGAATACCACCTGACTCCCGTGGGAAAAATCCTCACAAAAAAGATCAAGGATATTATCCTTTTTAAATCAGTCACAAAAAAGCACAACACGTTCTGGGACCAGCATTACTCAGAAGCAATCCCTGAAGATTTTTTCGTTAATCTCGGAGAATTGTACAATTCCGATATCATTCTTGATACGAATGTTGATATTTTCAATGTGTACTTCAATTTTCTCAGGATGATACAGGACTCAAAAGAGATCTACATCCTCTCCCCTATCTCAAGCCCTGCCCATACCGATGCTGTACTCAAACGAATAAGGGAAGGGGTATATGTGGAAACCCTGATAGGAAAAGACCTTATCGGACAGATCCTACAATCTCCCCATTTCGATAAAATTCACGAACTCGCAAGCCATACCACGAGCAAGATTTTCATCCTCGATGAAATGCCCAGGTTGGGATTGACAGTCACCGATAAGCAGATCTCGCTTGGTCTTTACAAGAGCGACGGAGTCACCTATGACACCACTACCGATTTGTTCTCAGCAGATCCAGCAGCGGTTGCATGGGGGCAGAAGCTGTATCAGTATTATAAGAGTAATGCAGTGGAATTTACCTTATAATCGTTTCTCAATAATAGTCCTGGATATCTTTTCCCGGGCACTTTTTTTGCATCAGTTGTAATTCGAGTGGCATGTCACGATCCCGAGATCCGAAATGAAGAATTGATGTATGGTTTCATGTATTTTTTTCAATTATTTGAGCCCAATTTCTCCAAAAAAGAGTCTTTGCCGGGCAAAAATATATATCTCATATCAGAAAAGGGATAATTACACAATATCTTTGGTTTATCCCCAGGCTGGGGCTGGCGCTCTTCTTATAATTTGATTAATCGTTCAGATTAATATTAACCTTTTCGCGTACTTTTCACCATGGGAATGTATGTTTATTCTAGTCATGAAGAATAATCTATGTTTGAACACAGCCATCCGGTATACACCTTTGACCTGGATCCCGGTGTTTTCATCGAGTACCTGGTTTATAGCTCAATCTACCTCTCTTTTGCTGCGGGGGCAATGGCCTTCATCTCCAGTGTCCTGCATAATGTCGCTTTCAATCCCGTGGTGCTTGCACTTGGGATGCTGATCACCTTCTCGGTATACAACCTGAACAGGAAAACCGATGAGAGCGAGGATGCCATCAACCATTCTCACCGGTTTGCCTTCACTAAGAGATATGAACATCTGCTCTTCGCGTCGGCAATCGGCGCATATGTGCTTGCCCTCGTCCTTTCCGGTCTTTATGGATTGAGCGTGCTTCTTATCTCAGCAATACCCCTCATATCAGGATTGATTTACAGCACACCCATCTTCCCTAAGGGATGTAAATACAGAAGACTGAAAGAAATTCCCCTCGCAAAAAGTTTGATAGTGGCCATTGCCTGGGCACTTCCGCCTGCTCTGTTGCCCGTTTACATCGGAGGGGCAATACCGAGCCTTATTACGCTTGCAGTGGTATTGTTCTTCTTCTCGCTGGTTTTTATCAACACGGTCCTGTTTGATATCAGGGATGTTGAGGGTGACCGTGCAACGGGGGTTCGGACCATACCTGTCTGCATCGGGGTGACCAATACGAAGATCCTCCTTACTCTGATCAACATCATCTTTGGTGTAGGGATAATCGTGTTGCTCGAATTCCAGATTCCGATGCTGTTTCTCTGCCTGTTTCTCTTCGGAATGATTTACGCCCAGGCATACATCCTGTTATACCAAAAGATAAGCACCGGTAATCTGAAGTGTGACCTGATTGCAGACGGGCAATTCATTGTCCTTGGTGTGCTGATGGTGGGTATTGTGTTCATCCAGAATTCGATACAGATCCTGCTTGTCTGATGCAGAATCTACTATTCCCCCCAAAGGGGAACCTATAATTTGTTAGTGGCCTAATTCTCCTTATGAAACCAGTGCGATCTCTCATTGTGGCCGTTCTCATTATTCTGGTCATCGTGGGGAGCGCAGCTGCAGATGACTGTGGTTGCGGGGAATCCTGGGATTCTCCATCAGATGATTGGGATGATGGCGGGTCGGGAAGCTTCGCTGATGATGACGACTCCGGGAGTTCCGGGGATAGCGGCAGTTCTGGTGATTCCGGGGGTTCCGGGGATGACAGCAGTTCCGGAGATACCGGGAATTCTGGGGATGACAGCAGTTCTGGCGATTCTGGGAATTCCGGGGATAACAGCAGCTCCGGATCAGACAGCAATGGCACGAACGGCGGACAGGAGAGCAACAGTGGCAGTTCAGGTTCGGACAGTTCTTCCTCAGATTCCAGTACATCATCCGGCTCAAGTGGAGAATCTGCAGAGGAAGGGGTTCTCTGGCGGATAAAAGGTGATGACCTCTTCACGAAAGGGCAGTATAATGAATCACTTGCCGCCTACGAAAAGGCAATTTCCTCTGATCCGTTCTCGTTCAGGGCATGGAAAGGAAAGGGAACTGCACTTCTGTCCTTGAACAGGACCGTTGAAGCAGAAAAAGCTTTTGGAAAGGCGTTAAAACTCGATCCCGGTGATGCCAGCGTCTACGCTCTTCTTGGTGATGCCCGATTCGCTGGAGGAGATTATGCTGATGCCGCAGAGCAGTATCTGAAGGCCCTCGCGATGAATCCGAATCTTGCCGGAATCCCCGAAAAGCTATCTGCCTCCTATGCAGCCGAACAATCACTGGTAACTGGCGAGAATAGTACTTCCGGTAATGTATCAGGTACCACATCACCGACCGAAATTCAGACTGTTGCGATGGTAAATGACACGTCGACGATACCCTCAGAGGCAATAAGCACGGAACACCCCTCCACAACAAAGGCAGGGATGGCCACTGGAGTGACCGGGATAGTTGCAGTGGTCTTCATCCTTCTCGTCACTGGATCAAGAAGAAAATAAAATCTTCTCCTTTCTCTGTTCTGTTCGATAAAATGGCAATTGAAGAACTGACTAGATTCTTCGGATTCGAATGAGGGAAATGCCCCTGATATGATTTTTAATGGTTGTCACGGTTCAGGAAGGGATGAGCTTATTGATGAGTCGTCAGCTACCATGAATTGAGGTATATTCTGATGAAGTACTCCTCTATCCGCACCCTTATCTGAAATCTGAACTATACGTATACCAAGACACGTAACCTCGTCCCATGGCCTCACGTTCCGACCCCTGTATCCTGGTCCTCCACGGACCGGAGGTATTTGATGCCGGCGATGTTCATTATCTTATTGAACGACTCCATCCGGAACGGGTGATTGTTGCGGGGGTGATGGCCCGGACTGCTGCAGAGGAGTCCGGGATAGACTGCGAGTTCATCAGCGTGCCTCCCAGCCTCGTTCTGAAGGATATCTCCGGCTGTGCGATTCTCGCCAACCATGGCAAAATCCCTGAGTCCGGGCGAATATTCGGTGAGATTGTGGCATCCCGTCTTTTCCCAAGGGGGCTCATCCACCTCGAATGCTCAGACAAAACTCTTTATGTCTGGAACCAGGCTGTTGACAATCTGGTCCAGGACATTGGGGAAAAGACAGGCTTTTGTGTTGTTTTGCAGAGGATATCGAAAAATGCACCATCACCGAAACGGTCGATTCGGGGGTGTATAAGGGGGGAACCCGTTTATGTCAATGGCGTAGTGATTGGTCATGCCACTGGACCCGAGGTCGTTCTAAAACTCGAGGAAGGAACCATTATTCCCGAATCGGGGATCATACCGAAAATGCACGGTCTTGAGAAGATCGCAAAGATACCGGTAAGTGACCTTTCCTCGATTTGGTGCAAGAGCGGGACGATACGGAGAAATGCTCCGGTTCCCACCAATCTGGGGCAGAGGCAGCAGGGCAGGGTACTTTTCATCGATCACGCCGGGCATCACCTGTACCGCCTGCTCACTCCTGACATCTGCGGGATAATCAGTGTCGGCGATGATACAACGGCAGTCTGCGGGCATATCGGCTCCCATCTGGGTATCCCTGTCTTCGGCATTATTGACGGAGACCGTGACGGAATAGTCGAAGCAGGGTACGCCCCCGGTTCTGTTCTGGCAAGAGCAGTAAGCGAGCGGGATGATGACATTGGTACCGAGATCAGGGCGATGATCCCGCAAGGGCACGTGACGTGGAATGACCTGGTGTCACAACTCATCCTTCATCTTGGAAGCAGGGTGGCTCTCTCCCGATACCCGGATTGATTCTCTATGCTCTGCGCTGTATGCAAGGGAAAAGGTCTTTGTGGACTCTCACGGTGTCCCATCATGGAGCGTTTCCACTCACTGGCCAAAGCACGTCCGGTTACTGAGTATCAGGGGACAGCCCCGTCTGTCTTTATCGGTAGTGCAAGGTACCCTTCCGTCAGTGGCGGGCCTCTCCTCGTGCAGGACACCGACA
Organism: Methanomicrobiales archaeon; assembly: GCA_012516785.1. GTDB lineage: Archaea > Halobacteriota > Methanomicrobia > Methanomicrobiales > Methanospirillaceae > UBA9949. The sequence goes on along the minus strand of JAAYWH010000030.1, from coordinate 5,784 downwards.
TTCCGACCGACTGGTTGTCAAAGGGTCTCGGTATCGAGGATATCGTCAGCCTCCGGTCAGAGACCATCCGGGGAATTTCAAAGGTTGCTCCCTATCTTGGGCAGATACAGGATATCGCGCTTGCTTCACACCCGGTTTCGGTCGAAGCCTCCTTCGAACAACCGGTCAGGTTCGAACCTGATTTTGACCGGGTGACTGCACCTGTTGGAAGCGTGGGGAATATCAGGAGACTTGATCTGCTTGATCATCCCCCTACCGATCGTGCGGTGGATCGGATTGTCTCAGATACCGACCTCCCTGCGGTAGAGGCATGCATCGACTTACACCGGTCGGGAATTGATGTATACCGGATCACCCCTCTCTTTACCGCGGGGCTTCTTGGGAAGAAAAGAAGGATTGTACCCACCCGGTGGGCAATAACAGCAGTCGATGATTCTGTCTCAACCGCACAGAAACGTGCTGTTGCGCGGTTCTCTCACCTTCAGGAGATCCGGCTCCATTATGCGGAACTGTTTGGAAACCGGATCGCTGTGATCCTCGTACCCGGTGACTGGCGATACGAGATGATCGAGCGATGGGAGCCGCGAAGCCTCTGGGCAGGCGAGACTGCAACCGTTGTCAGGGACGGAGAAACAATGAAAAAAACAGGATACTCCCCGATAACCGGTGCGTACTATTCGGCGAGGCTTGCTGTCACCGAGCACCTGCTCCGATCAGGTCGGTGTGCCCGCGTGATCGTAATCCGGAATGTTGATCCCACCTACTGGGCGCCGCTCGGAACATGGGTTGTGCGGGAAGCGACACGCCGTGCGATGGCGGGGCCACCACTTGTTGTTCCTTCTCTTGCTGGTGCCATCCAGCAGGCAGGCTCTCTTGCTGGTTTTCCTGACTGGATCCATCACTCTGCCCTTGTCCCTGAGATCCGTTTCCAGAAGACACTCTCTGAATTTTAGGCAGTGGTCTTCCTGTGAAGGATGTGCAGAAAACCTCGATAGGGGGGAACGGGTTCCCCCCGATGCTCACGGCTGTCCCGCTGATTGCTTCGAATGCCGTTCCCTGATGCTCTCAAGGGTCTCGATCTCATCGACAGACTTGTCATCGCGGAGGCGGATGAACCGGGGGAACCGCAACGCACATCCTCCCTCGTAATTGGGACTCTTCTGGATCTCGGAGTAACCTACCTCGATCACGATCCCCGGCTCGAACTGCACCTCTTTCCCTGACTCGCTGATCACCCTGTCTTTGAGGAGGGTATACATCTCCTGGAGCTGCTCATCGGAAAAGCCTGTTGCCACCTTCGATAACGGGACCAGTTCCCCGTTTGCGTCCTGGCATGCGAGGAGAAAAGAGCCGAAGAGATGTGCCCGTTTCCCTTCACCCCAGTCGGCACCAATCACCGCGAGGTCCAGGGAATCAACCGCTGGTTTTATCTTGATCCAGTTCTTCCCCCTGACTCCCGGGGTGTAGGGTGAAGACGGGACTTTCAGCATCAGCCCTTCGTGGCCTGCGGCCAGTGCCTCCTGGTACATCCGGTCGATCACCGCTGGATCCCCGCTCACGATCTGGGGAGCAATAAAGGCATTGATCACTCCCATGAGCCGTATTCTCCGTTCCGAGAAGGGGAGGTCTATGAGGGTCTCGCCATCGAGGTAAAGGAGGTCAAAGACGTTCGGGATCATCCTGATCTCCTCGCGTATCTCATCGATCCCGTATTTTCTCCGGAACCTCCGAAGAACAGTCTGGAATGGCAGAGGACGATCATCCCTGATGGCGATAACCTCTCCGTCAAGGATCACATCATGGTCGGTGGACTTTGCCAGGAGTTCAACGACATCCGGGAGTGCATTGGTCACCTCCTCCAGTTTCCGCGAATACATCCTGCAGGTGGCCCCCGATTTATGAAACTGGAACCTTGATCCATCATATTTGAATTCTGCGGCCATTACTCCGTTCTCTGCAACAGCTCCCTCGATACTCCCCTGCTGGGCAAGCATCATCTTGACGGGGTGAAAGAGTTCGATCCGCACCTCCTTCAACCGTTCCTCCCCCTCTTTTGCGAGGAGTGCGACCTGCCCAAGGTCATTGATCGCCTGGAAGGCATGCTCGACCTGGTAAGGATCGACCTGGAAGGCTCGGGCGATAGCTTCCCTGACATTCCCTTCTCCGACTCCTATCCTCAAATCCTCAAGCATGATTCGGGAGAGGTATCTCCCTTCGAGGGGACCCGCATTGCTGAACAGCTTCCTTACCACTTTGAGTTTCTCTTTCTGCGACCGGTTCCCGCCAGTGGCAGCGATGGCAGCAAGTTCCCTGTATACATCAAGAAGAGAGAGTTCCTCGGTGAAGAATGAAGTCTGTTCTTTTCTTCCCAGGAGTTCCTCGACCGCTCTCCCCACATCCCCGGTCCGGTTGATTATCCGGATGACCTCCTCTTTCCGTATTCCTGCCACGTATGCGATCCCCTCATAGAGGAGATTTGGCCCTATCCCGAGTTTTTCAGGGCTCCAGTCAGGAAAGATCCGTCCCATAATGAACCTGATGAATACCGGCAGTTCTTCCTCGGTGAGCCCGGGAAGGATCCGGCTGATCAGATCGATCATCGCAAGGCGTCCGGGGATCCCTTCAAGCTCCTCGCAGACACGTGCAAATTCACGAAAGTTCATGTACAGGCCCTTTTTGCATCAGGTTTGGTGGAACAGGGAATAAGGATTGTTATGTCGTTCCTGCCGAGGATCCAATCCTCACCCATTAAGTGAAAAATGCTCGAATGACCGGAGAGCGTCATTTATACCAGGAGACGAATCAACATCAGACCCTGATCCGTCCGGGCCAGTGCTGGTCTTTATCCGGATTGGAGGCAAGGGTGATATCGATCTCGTCCATGAAGAGGCCGATCCCTTCCTGTGCGGTCTTCATCGCTTTTTCAGGAGTATTATTCACCTCTGAAAGGTGAGAGAGCATCACGGTATGAATCTGCTGGGAGAGAGTGCGAATGCATGCTGCAGCATCAGGATTGGAGAGGTGCCCCCGCTTTGACCGAATCCTCCGTTTCAGCATCTCCGGGTAAGGACCGGTCCGGAGCATCTCCGGGCAATGGTTACTCTCAAGGACCAGTGCATCACAGCGGGCAAGCCACTCCTGGAGCCCGGGAGAGATGGTTCCGGTATCGGTACAGCAGCATACTGAAATGCTGCCCTCTTCTATGCGGAATGCACAGGGCTCCTTTGCATCGTGGGACGTTGGATATGCTTCAATTGAAAAATCCCCGATCTCCAGACGCTCATCAAAACGGCACCGTACCAGTTCGACCGGCATGATTGTACTGCCCCTGCATCGTATGAATTCATGAAGAGTTCCCCCCGTGGCACACACCGGGACCTTCAGGGAGCGGGCAAGGGCGTATACCCCCCTCATGTGATCGATATGTTCGTGGGTTACCAGTATTGCCTGTACCCTGTCAGCGTTACCCCCTGCAGTATTCAGCCGGGCCAGGATCTCTCTCTTCGAAAGACCGGCATCGATGAGCAGCGCTGAGTCATCGCTCTCGATATAGAGGCAGTTCCCGCTACTCCCGCTGGCAAGGGCGATGCAATCCATTCTGTAAGAGCATAAGGCATGATCCAATATACAGGCGTCGATTCTGGAAGGGAGCAATTAAACTGATTTTGAGGGCTTCCTCTCCACGACATGGATCGCGCTCGCCTTGAAAGCCAGCTGTGTCTCCTTCCCGAGTGCAAGGTCAAGTTCTTCGTATGATCGCTGGGTGATAACGGCGGTAAGTGTGATCCCTGCATCGACCTTCAGCCTTGCATTCGGCCCCATTGGGAGGACCTTTGTGATCATTCCGGTGAATTCGTTCCGGGCACTGCTCTTTACCCCATCCCTGACATGGAACGTGATATCTTCAGGGCGCATGTAGAGCACCACCGGCGTCCCGGGAGGAAATGCGGTTGTTGCGATGATGGAAGTGCCATCAACATCGATAGAAGCAAGCCCTTCCTCGTTTTTGGCGATGATCCCCTCAAAGATATTCTCCACTCCTACCATGTTCGCTACCGCCCGGTTCATCGGGTGGTAGAAGATTTCCTTTGAGGTTCCGATCTGGCCGATCCTGCCGTCGATGATCACCGCAATGCGGTCTGCAAGCCTCTGGCCCTGCACCATGTCATGGGTCGAGAGGACGACGGTGATTCCGAACCGTTCCTTGAGCGAGAAGATGAGGTTCTCAATCTTCTCGGTGGAGACCGGATCAAGGTTCGCGGTGGGTTCATCCAGGAGAAGGATATCCGGTTTCGTGGAGATTGCCCGGGCGATGGCCACCCGCTGCATCTCTCCTCCGGAGAGTGTCCCTGCCTTCCGATCTTCATAGCCCTTGAGCCCTACCAGCTCGAGCGCTTCCGGCACCCTGGCCTTTATCTCGTCATGGCTGATGTTCCTGAATATAAGCCCGATGGCGACATTGTCATAAACAGTTCCACGGAGGGGTGACGGTTTCTGGAACACCATGCTCATCTTCCGGCGGAGGGGGATACGGTCCCGGTCTTTCAGGGAAGAGACAATGGTACCGTCAATTGATATTGATCCCCTCGTAGGTCGTTCCAGCATATCGATCAGGCGGAGGATCGTGGTCTTCCCGGAGCCACTTGGCCCGATAAAGGTGAAGATCTCGCCCTTCTGGATGGTAAATGAGGCATCCTTTAATACTTCTTTTTCGCCGAAATTCATCACCACGTGCTCGAATTCGATCATGATCTCACCGCTCCTGGACAAGGAAGAGTATCCCGGTCACAACCGTGGCAATTGCAAGCAGAATCAGCCCCAGCGCAATGGAGAGGGAGAGGTTCCCCATCGATGTCTCAAGGGCGATAGCGGTGGTGAGAACCCGGGTGTATCCCCTGATATTGCCACCGATCATCATCGCAGCCCCTACCTCGGAGATTGCCCGGCCGAATCCCAGGATAACTCCTCCTAGAATGGCAAACCGCGCCTCCTTGACGATGGTGATCACGGTCTGGGTCTCGGAGGCACCAAGGGATATCACCGTATCCTGTTTTGTCCGGCTCACCCCTGACAGAGCGATCAGGGTCATCCCTATCATCAATGGAATAATCAGAACGATCTGGCCGATGACCATTCCGGTCGGGGTGAACATCAGTCTGAGAAATCCGAACGGACCGGAACGGGAAAGGAGCAGGAAGACCAGGAGGCCGGCCAGCACCGTCGGAAGTGCGTAGAGCGCCTGGATGATGGTGACAAGCCCTCTCTTTCCGCCAAATTCTTTGAAGTGGATGAATCCCCCGATAGGGATAGCAATCGCCGAGCCGATAAGGGTCGCCGAGAGCGAAATCAGGAGAGACCGTGCCGTGATCTCAAGAACTTCCTCATCGAGAGATACAATCAGTTGAACCGCCTGGATGATTCCTTCAATAACTTCATTCATGCAGGGATACTCCTCAAGTGGTCATAGGGGCCGCCTCACAGCTATGATGAAATATAGTGCCATTTCACGGTCCTGAAATTACCCTGTTAGTAATCAGGACAATTCTGTGACGGGTATTTCAATAAGTATCTAATTGGATTCTGGCAGAATATTAATGATGTCCGTTTACCTGCTGCTACACCAACTGATATAATATTAGATCAGAGCCCAGCCTTGTTCATGAGTTCCTTATAAACATCCGGACCGAGAATTGCCTCCCCTTCTGCTGGGTACGACTTCTTCATAAGTGCCAGGTATCGCGCGGTCCCTGCAGGGGTGGTCATGATCCCGACGCGTTCCGCACG